>JAGODO010000330.1 GCA_017998165.1 Flavobacteriales bacterium
GGCCATCACCCCTGAAACACTGAGGGCGACAAAACACCACGCCGCGATGCGCCCGAGTCGCGAGCCGACAAGACCGGCGATGGTCGTCAACGCGATCATCGGCAGGATGAAGGCCCAATGCCGGTAGTACATGTAGCTCGGATGGTCCACCTGATGTACCGCGAGGGGACTGATGGCGTATCCCACAGCGAAGGCGACGACGGCGAGCACGCAGGCGTAGAGGCTTCGGCGGTGAGCCGGATCGGTCCGGCCCGTCCACCAACAGCCGAGGGCCCCTGCCAGAACGAAAAGTGCCCAGAACCAACGAACCTGCCGGACTTCAACGCCGAAGAGACCGGGGAGCAGCGACGAGCCGGGCAGTGCCTGTATCCAGACCGTTCGGATGTCTTTGAGCATCATCCCCAGCGGCCGTTGGAAGTCGAGGCCGCGTACCGAGGCAGGCCCCCACTCCGGCAGGTGGAAGCCCGCATCGAAGAGCGAACGCACGGCCAGATGCATACCGAGCACGGAGAACAGAGCAACGATGAAACGAGCGGCCCGGCCGAATGCTCGCGGCTGCCGGAAAAGAGCGATCGCGTACAAGGGCAGCAACAAGACACAGTCATAGGTGAACCAGATGAACAGGCCACAAAGCGCTCCGTCCTTCCAACCTTGACCAGGTCCAGCGGGCGGTGCGGTCACCAGCCAGAGCATGAGAACGGGGAAAAAGGAAGCCACGCTGTGCAACCCGCAGTTCACCGAAGACCAGGTGACCAGTATGGGCAGACCAGCCACCGTCCATGCACCGAACAGAAGGAGCACGCGGCGATCGAAGCGCTCGGCCACCACCTTCAATTGCATCCAACGCGAAAGCGCGTCCATCACCAGTGCAGAAGCAGGCAAGGCGGCGACACCGGGGATGCGACCGATGAGCAACGTGAGCAGCGAGACCGGGATCGAGCCGCCCTCCTGCGGATAGTGGATGAGCTGCCAATAGCCCAAGCCGCCGAAGTGGCCGACCGACTTCAGGACGATATCCCACGCGAGATGGTCGGCTGCCTGCCACCACGGTCTGAACAGGGCCGCATAGGCCACGCGCACCACCGTTCCAGCGACGAGAAAGACCGTGATCCAGGGGATCCGCTTGCGACCGATCCCATTCGACAAAGCCATCGCCATGTGCCGAATCTATCGGCCGTCGCGTTCACCGGCCTTCGTCCGTGTCGTCATCCTCATCCCCGCTGAACACGCTGCCCATCATATCGCTGAAGCGCGTGGAATCCGCCAGGGTGGAACGGCCGATGCGGCTCTTCTCGGCCAGGCCGTGGAGAACGAACTCCATCCATACCGGTATTTCGGTGGCGTCCAGGTAGGCGTGTTTCGACCTGGTGAGTTCACGCAGACCGGGCACCGCTTCCAAGGATGAGCGGTACAGCGTATCGGAAGCATCGCTCAGGAGGTCCAGCGCATGGTCATCGAAGTAGGCGATGATCTCCGCGTACGGATCGGGTACGGAGCGGCCCTTCGCATCCGGCCGCGACTGTTTTTTCGCCTTCTCCGGATCGGGGAAAAGCCCGAGGAACACGTTCCGTATGGCGAGCGAGAGCAGGTGCTGGGCGACCTTCTCCGGTCCTTCCTGTTCTCCTTCATACACGAGCTCGATCTTCCCGTTGATCGCGGGGCTTACCGCGAACAGATCCGTGATCCGCACCACCGTGCGCTCATCGCCGCAACGCAGGGCCCTTCGCTCAGCCGCGCTGATGGCGCTTTCCAGCGCGCTGATGGTGAGGCGGGCGCTCACGCCGCTCTTCGGATCCACATATTCACTGGACCGCGCTTCCATCGCGACACGTTCGATGAGCACGCGCACGAGGTCGGGTACCCGGACGCGGAGGGCCTGCTCCTTCGGCGAACGCACTTCCTGCGCGGTGATCTTCATGCCCAGTTCGATGCTGGGCGGGTAGTGCGTGAGGATCTGGCTCTGGATGCGGTCCTTCAGCGGGGTGATGATGGCGCCGCGGTTGGTGTAATCTTCCGGGTTCGCCGTGAACACGAACTGGATGTCCAACGGCAGCCGCAACTTGAAACCGCGGATCTGCACGTCGCCTTCCTGCAGGATATTGAAAAGAGCTACCTGGATCCGGGGTTGCAGGTCCGGCAGCTCGTTGATCGTGAAGATGCCCCGGTGGCTGCGCGGGATCAGGCCGAAGTGGATCACGCGCTCATCGCTGTAGTCGAGCTTCAGGTTGGCGGCCTTGATGGGGTCGCTGTCACCGATGAGGTCGGCTACTGTGGTATCCGGCGTAGCGAGCTTTTCCGTGTAGCGCTGTTCGCGATGCAGCCAAGTGATGGGCGTGTCGTCCCCCTTCGCCGCGATGAGCTCCTGCGCGTAACGTGAGATGGGCGCAAGCGGATCGTCATTGATCTCACTGCCTTGGACCACCGGCACGTATTCGTCCAGCAGTTGGACCAGCGAGCGGGCCATGCGCGTCTTCGCCTGGCCCCGCAAGCCGAGCAGGTTGATGCTGTGCCCGGCGAGAATGGCGCGCTCCAACGCCGGGATCACCGTGTTCTCATAACCATGGATGCCCTCGAAGAGCGGTTTCTTCGCGGTGATGCGGGCGATGAGGTTGGCGCGCAATTCCTCCTTCACGGAGCGCGGCATGTAGCCGCTCTTCTTCAACTCACCAAGGGTCGCAGGTCTGTTCATCAGATGGTCAGGATGCTTTCCGGTTGTTCGCATGATCGCGGAATACCATGTCCGCCAGGCCTTGCAGGCCGGTGTAGAACGCGCGGCCCTGGTTGGCCTCGGTGAAGCGCTCGATGAACCGCTGCAGATAGCTGTCGCGCGCGATCATGAACGTGGTGATCGGGATCCCCGCCTTGCGGGCCCTCACAGCGGCGTCCAGTGTTCGGGCTACGATGAAGTCGTCCAATCCCACGCTGTTCATGTAGTACTCGCCGTTGCGTTTGATGCAACTGGGCTTGCCGTCGGTGATCATCACGATGCGGCGGTTGCGGAGCTTGCGGCGGCGCAACAGGTCCATGCTCAGTTCCAGTCCAGCGACGGTATTGGTGTGGAAGGGCCCCACTTGCAAGTAGGGCAGGTCCTTCAGGGAGACCTGCCAGGCGTCGTTGCCGAAGACCACGATGTCCAGCGAATCCTTCGGGTAGCGGCGTGCGATCAGTTCAGCGAGGGCCATGGCCACCTTCTTCGCCGGTGTGATGCGGTCCTCGCCGTAGAGGATCATGCTGTGACTGATGTCCAGCATGAGCACTGTCGCGCAGGCGCTCTGGTGTTCGGTCTCGATCACCTCCAGGTCGTCCTCGCTCAGGCGCAGGTCGTCCAGCCCATGCTGTTGGGCGTTGCGGATGCTATCGCTCATGGCGATCTGCTCCACGCGGTCGCCGTAGCGGTAGGTGCGGCGGTCGCTCGTCGGTTCATCGCCCTCTCCCACCCGGCGCAGCCCATGGTTCCCGCGGTCGCTCTTCTTCAGCTTTCCGAAGACCTGGTCCAACGCGCGTTGTCGCAGGAGCTGCTCGGCCTTGCCGGTGAGCGGTGCTTTGCCGCCTTTCGTTGGCGCGTCACCGATGATGCCGTGCTTGCGCAGGTCATCCTCGAAGTTCTTCCGTGTGTACCCGTCGTTGAAGAAGCCGTGCTCTTTGTTCAACTCCTCCATCCACTTCAGTGCCTCCTCCACATCGCCACTCGTGTGTGTGAGCAGCTCAAGGAAGAGCGGCAGCAACTTCTCGAAGTCGGTGCGGTCGTCCTTGGGAGGGAGATATCTGCCGAAGCGTACACCGAGCATGAGGCAAAGTAACGCCCGCGAAGGCGTGTTGTTCGTTGAAATACTTGAACGACGAAGCCCTTCCGGACCAGCGGAAGGGCTTCGCAGAAAAGGATGCGGCTCAGCGCTTCACCAACCGCGCACTGCCATGCGTTCCCGCGCGGTCCGTAACGGTGACGGAATAGCAGCCGGCGGCGAGCGCTCCGGCATCGAGTTGCCAGCGGCTCGTATTCATCGGCAACCGCTCGCTCGCGACCACACGTCCTGACGCATCGG
>JAGODO010000331.1 GCA_017998165.1 Flavobacteriales bacterium
GTGAGACGGTGTACGTCCAGGTATTCGGCTTTGACGGTGGAACGGGCCCTTTCGAATTGTGCGCGACCGATCCCGGCCCGGTCACGCTGGACAGCTCCGAACTGCCGATCATCTCTCTTTTTGCGCTTGGCCAGGAGATCCCGGCGGACGGCAAAGTGGACGCGCTGATGGAGGTCCGCTACAACGGGCCCGGCAACCTCACCTACATGACGGACCCGCCGAACGTGTACGCGGGCAACATCGGCATCGGCCTGCGCGGTGCGTCCTCGGCCGGCTATCCACAAAAGCCGTACTCGCTGGAAACGCGCGATGGTTCGGGTGCCAACCTGGACGTTTCCCTGTTGGGCATGCCCGAAGAGAACGACTGGGTGCTGCTCTCCAACTACAACGATCGCTCGCTGGTGCGGAACGAACTCGCATACCATCTCGCCCGCAAACTGGGCCAGTATGCGCCGCGCACGCACCTGTGCGAGGTGCTGCTCGACAGCGCTTACCGGGGGATCTATGTGCTCGCTGAGAAGATCAAGCGTGACGGCGGGCGCGTGGACATCGCCAAGCTCACCGGCGACGAGAACGAGGGCGACGACGTGACCGGAGGCTATATCCTGCAGCAGGATCATCACGATCCGGACAATAGCTTCCAGTCGAACTATTCACCCATTGACCACCCGGACTTCGACGTCCATTTCGTGTACGAGTATCCCGCGCCGGACACGATCACCTCCCCGCAACGCGCGTACATCGCCGCCTTCGTGGACAGTCTGGAGACCGCGCTGTACGGCGACGACTTCATCGATCCCGGCATCGGCTATCGCAAATACCTGGATGTGCCCTCCTTCATCAACTACTTCCTGGTGAACGAGCTGTCGCGCAACAATGATGGGTTCAAGAAGAGCGTGTTCTTCCACAAGGACAAAGCCTCCAATGAAGGCAGGCTGAAGGCCGGGCCGGTGTGGGATTTCGATTGGGCCTGGAAGAACGTATGGGGCTGTGACATGTTCGACAACACCGACGGCAGCGGCTGGGCGCACCTGATCAATGACTGCCCGACCGACAACTATTCCTGCGGCTGGTACCTGCGCTTGTTGCAGGACAGCACATTCGCCAATGAACTGCGCTGTACGTACGACCAGTACCGCGCGACGGATCTGTCATACGAGAGCATCTCCGCCTACATCGACAGCGTCGGTGCGCGCGTGCAGAACGCACAGGCCCGTCATTTCGAGAAATGGCCGATCCTCGGCACCAGCGGACCCGCTCCGGAGGTGCTCGCCTGTGCCGTGACCTACAACGCAGAATTGGACACGCTCAAGCATTGGATCGCGCAACGGCTCACCTGGCTGGATGTGAACATGCCCGGCTTGTGCATGAACGTCGGCATCGCGGAAACTCCGGCGATCCCGCTCAGTTGCTACCCGAACCCGACCACGGGCACCGTGCGCTTCAGAGTGTTGCACACAAGCATGACATCAAGGTCCATCGTGATCCTGGATGTGACGGGCCGGGAAGTAGAGCGGATCGCCGTGCCACCGGGGGTGGGCAGCATCGAGCACACGTTGCGGAGAAGCGGCACCTACCTCATCACCATGCGTGATGGGCCGAACGTGCTGCGCTGCTCGCGCCTCATCGTCCTCTGAGCGGTCGGATCACTTTCTCAGCATCAGCACCAGTACCCTCGGTAGGGCGGTGGCACCATCCGCATCGAAGAACTCCCGCACATCCTCCACCCGC
This sequence comes from Flavobacteriales bacterium, assembly GCA_017998165.1. Lineage (GTDB taxonomy): Bacteria > Bacteroidota > Bacteroidia > Flavobacteriales_F > PHOS-HE28 > PHOS-HE28. The sequence continues at coordinate 1,732 of JAGODO010000331.1, forward strand.
AGTCCGGCCGCTTTCGCCGCCTGCACGAAGTCGGACAGGTGGTGGTCGAAACAGGTGACCACCCGGATTCCCTCCGCCGTCTCGAACCGCGCCTTCGTGCCGCTGTACTGTTTGAACGGGTGCAACTCGCCGATGTAGACCAGACCACCCGGCTTCAAGACCTGGTGCACGTTGCGCAGGATGGGCTCCAGGTGTTCGATGTGCTCCAGCACAAGGCTGAAGGTCACGAGGTCGTATCGGCTTTCGGCGAAGGTCCAGGGGCGGAGCATATCCGCTTCCACGAAGGTCACATGATCCGCCTTCACCTTTTCCCGCGCGACCGACAACATGCTCGGGCTCAGATCGACCGCGGTCACACGCGCGCATCTACCGGCGAGCCATAGGGTGTTCTTGCCGGTGCCGCAGCCGATCTCCAGACAATCCCGGCTGATCAGCCCCGCCAGGACCTCGCGCAAGGCCGTGGATTCCAGGTCGCGGGTGCGGTTGCGGTCGGTGTCGTACTGTGCGCTCCACTGGTCATAGGCTTCGCGAACATCCATGGGTCTTCGGAACGGGGCGTGAAACTATCATCCAGCCGATCCGACGCACCGTTGGACAAGGCCGTTCAGGAGAGGCTTGCGCGTGCGTGGAAAGCTGAAAAGCCTACCTGGGGATCAAGCATCACTGGCGAACAAGTTCAGCGGCACGTTGGGCCACCTGTATGCCGATGGCCACACCCATCCCGCTCAATCCTGCCGCCACCACGACCCGGGGCGTGATGCGTTCCACAAGCGGCGTCTTGCCCTGGCTCCGGAAGCCCATGACACCGCTCCAGCGAAGTTCGATACTGAAAGATCTGTCGGGCAGGATGACCTCCCACAGCATCCGTTCCAAGGCTTCCTGTATCGTGGGTGTCACAGCATCCTTGGTGGTGGTCTCACCGGCCTTGTCCAAGTGGCGCCCGCCACCCAGTAAGACGCGGCCCTGGTAGTCACGGAAGTAGTAGTAGCCTTCCTCGGCATGGAACGTACCCTTCAACCGCAGCCCGGGGATCGGCGACGTGAGCAATACCTGCCCACGGGCCGGCCGCACATCGAGGCCCGGCAGGAGTTCCGTCGCATAGCCGTTGGTGGCGATCACCGCTTGGGAGCACCGCACAGGCCCAAGGTCTTGGCCGCACATGACGAGGGCTCCAGCGCCGTCCTCTTCCACGGCGGTTACCGGCACCCGGAAATGCACTTCCACACCGCTCGCACGCACTCTGGCAAGCAGCGTTCGCATGAGGGCACCACTGTCGAGGGGCCCCTCCAGTCCCGTAAAGGCGATGTGCCCGGCCTGCAGCCCCATGTCACCTTTCAGGTGGTCACGCCATTCATACACGGGTTGGCCGAATATGGGAAGGAGCACGTTGTTGAGTTCATCGAACCGTTCGGCCACCCGGTTGTACAGTGGGTCACTTTCCCCGAACAGTTCATGCCCGCCCGTAGGTTCGAATCCGATGTGATCATCCCCCAGTTCGGCCCGCAATGCCCGCAGGCCACGCCAGCGTTCTTCCACACGGGCGGTGGCCACCGCGCTACCCTCCAGGTCGATGTCGGCCAGGATCTCGCTCGGGCTGCCGAAGCAGGCGAACCCGGCATTCTTCACGCTGGCACCGCTGGGGTGCGGCCCCCGCTCGAACACCAGCACGCGATGCGCCGGGAACCTCCGTTTGTAATGCAATGCGGTGAACAGCCCCGTGATGCCCGCTCCGACCACGGCCAGATGAGGTTCCGCCAGAAAGCCCGTCCGTTCCCAAATGCTGAACATGTCCCGGTGGGATCCCAGGACCATGCGGCCGGGCCCGCGGTCAAAGTTGCCGTAATTTGGCGGGCCTCCGCTCCAACAGCACACGTTGTCCGTATGACCGCGAATACCGCTATCCGCTCGCTGCGCGCATGCCTGCTGCTTTGGGCCTTCCTGTCGGTAGTGGGGGCCTTCGGTCAGGTCGACAATGTGTATGTCTACGGTACCGTCAAGGACTATGTGAGCAGCAAAAAGCTCGACGGCATCACGGTCACGGTCTTCAAGAACGGGGGAAAGCTCGCCGAAGTGGTCACCAACGCCAGCGGCAAGTACGAGTTCAACCTCGACTATGGCAGCGATTACAAGCTGGTCTACTCCAAGGTCGGCATGATCAGCAAGAACATCAGCATCGACACCAAGAACATCCCGGAGGAGGAACGCGTGGGCGGTCACGGGATGAACGTGGAGATGACCCTGTTCGCCGAGCTGCCGGGCATCGACTTCAGCGTACTGCAGCAGCCCATCGGCAAGGCCAAGTTCGAC
>JAGODO010000332.1 GCA_017998165.1 Flavobacteriales bacterium
GCCGTAGAAGCCGATGCCGAAGCCCACTGCGCCGATGCGCGGGCCGGGGACCGGGAATTGGGCTCGTACCGACCAATTGCCGGTGATCGGGTTGAGCTCATAAAAGTCCGTATTGGGGATGGTGCCGGCGTTGTCGAATTTCCCCAGGCCCGCGTAGCCCTTGTCGCCGACGGCGAATCCCACCCCTTCGCTACGACCCAGCCCAGGTAGAGCCTGAATGGTCGACCAGGAGTTGGCTATCGGATCAAATTTGTAAAAATCGCTCAACCTGTTCCCGTTCGCGTCCTCACCGGTGCCCATGTAGCCGTTGCCCTGTACTGCGAACCCTGCTGCGCCGCTGCGCGCGGGCACGACCGCATCCAAGGAGGCGCGCTGTGTCCAAACCTGCGTACCAGGGAGCGTGCTGGCGTTGAACTCCCAGAGATCTTTCAGCTTGTTCCCGCTGGCATCCTCGCCCGTGCAGATGTAGCCCTTGGTGCCGATGGAAAAGGAGACAGCGCCCTTGCGGGCCGTGGCCATGGGGGTGAGCGCGGTCCAACCGGCTGTTTGCGCAACGCTCGTGGCAGTGAGCAGGATCGCTGTAAGGAGCAGCGTTGGTTTCATGGTGGGTCGCATGATGGGATCAGGGATCTATAGTCCGAGGGCTTTCAGTTCATCTTCGGTCACGGTGGGCGGCATGAGGCCGTGGCGGATCTTGTCGATCACCAGGGCCGACAGCTTTTCCGCTTGGGCACGCTGCGGGCATCCGTTCCATCCGGACCTGCCCGGCACATTCTGCTGCTGCACCAGGAGCTTCCCATCCGAATACACCTCATAGCCGAAGGTGCCATTGGGCGAACCGATGATGCGGGCGGTGAGCTGTGCGTCCTTGTGGGCCGCTGGGGCAGGGAATGTGGTGGCGCTGGCGGTCGCGGTGTCGCGTTGCTGGGCTGCTGCTGTTCCACAGGTGGCGATGAAGAGCGCCGTGAGCAGCACTATCGGATATGGCTTGCGCATGATGCCACAAGGCTATCCGCACGCGCTCAGGGTCTCAACCGCATGATAGTGGGGGTGGAGGGCGCTGAGCTGGTCATCGCTGAACGGATAGGGCATCCGACGACCGACCCATCAGTCCATCACTTGGGTGACTTGGCGGGAACTACTGCTCGAAAATGGCGACATCCGCCGCGCCCGGACCGCTTTGGTGGACGAAGAACATCTCCAGTTCGCCCTTGCCCTTGGCCACGATCTTTCCGCGGGAAGTAAAATTGAAGCTGGGGTCATCCTTCAAGAGGGCATAGGTGGCCTCGCTGACGTTCACCTGGCCTACTTCTCCGCTGCTTTCCAAGCGGCTGGCCGTGTTCACGGTGTCGCCCCAAACATCGTACTGGAACTTCTTCACGCCAACGATGCCCGCGACCACCGGACCGGTATGGATGCCCACGCGCATCTCGAACGAGGGCTTGCCCTCCGCATCGCGCTGGGCTTTGTAGGCATGCATGAACCGTTGCATTTCCAAGGCCACCATCACCGTGTTCCGGGCGCTGTCCGTTGAAGGCGTGGGCAAGCCTCCGGCGGCCATGTACGCGTCACCGATGGTCTTGATCTTCTCAACGCCGAAACGGGCGAGCATCCCATCGAACGCCTTGAAGCAGGTGTTGATCTCCGAGACGAGTTCCTGTGCGGAAAGCTGCTCGCTGAGCTGGGTGAACCCCTTGAAATCGGTGAAGAGGATGGTCACCTGATCGATGTCACGCGCTACGGCACCGCCTGTGCTCTTGAGCTCTTCGGCGATCTCCGCAGGCAGGATGTTCAAGAGAAGACTATCGCTCCTGTCCCTTTCTTTCTCGACCTCTTTCTTGGCCCTGCGCGTGTACTGGAGGCGGTTCCACAGGCCGCCAGACACCACGAGGACAATGATTCCCCCGAACAGGTACAGTCTTTTCCGCCCCTGCTCGGCGCTCAGTTCCTCCTGATGTTTGAGGGCCACGCGCTTGCTTTCCACGCTGCTGCGCAGGCTGTCGGCGAGTTCCTGCTGGCGGAGGTCCAGCGCGCGCAGCTTCCGGCCGATCACCTCGTTGTGGATGCTGTCATTGAGCGTTACGTATTCCTTCAAGTAGGCATATGCCTTCTCCGCCGGGCCGATCCTCGCATGGATGTCCGAGAGCATGTAGGCGTTCTCCTCGCGTGTGTCGATATCGATATCGACGCTATCGATGATCGCCCTGCCCATTTCCGCATGTACCAGTGCTTCGCGATAGCGGCCGCTTGCGCAGAGCGCCTTAGCCAATTGGTTCCGAACGATCACTCGGGTCTGTGGTGCGGCAGTGGCGTCCAGCACGTTCACGGCCATATGGCTGAAGTGCAGTGCGCTGTCCGCATGGCCCATATCCAGATGGATCGCACCCTTGGTGCCGAGAAGCACGCCTCGGCCGTTCCCGTTGTCCGTTGAGACGGCCAACCCGTGATCGCAACAGGACAGGGCCTTCCCGAACTCTCCATGCCGTTGATGGATCAGGGCGACATTGTTCCAAGTGATACCGGCGGACGCGGGGGCTGTGCTCCGGGCATAAGCGGCGTTCGCGCGTTCGAACCAGGTGAGGGCGGTGTCCAAACGGTCTTGTGCGTAGAACAGCAGGCCGATGCTCGAATAAAGCCAAGCCCTGTCCTCCATGTTCGGCCTGTGCTCGGCCAGCAGCAGCGCCGCATGGTAATGGTCCAGCGATTGGGGATAGTCGCCGAGCATGTCGTACGCCCGCCCCAGGAACATGTGATCATCGATGATGCTCGCCGAATCGTCCGCCGCTTTGTGATATGGGAGCGCACTGTTGAGCAACGCGATCGCTCGTCGGACCTCCCCTGCGGAAAGGAGCTTTTGACTGAGTTGGGAGCGGCCGAGGGCCATCATTTTTTCATCCTTGGCGGCTTCCCACAAGGGAAGAGCCTTCTCCCACCAGTGGATCGTGCTGTCGGTGATCGCGCGGAACGCGAATGCCCGACCGATGGCCCAGAACCCCTTGCCCTTGGCGATGAGCAGATCCCGATCGTCCTTTGGGCCCTGTGCGAGCAAGCTGTCCGTGTACCGGACCAGCAGATGACCATACCGTTCCATGATCTCCGCATCGTCAGCGGTGCAGATCTTGCGCATCAATCGGATGCGCTCGCGTGGATCCGAGGCGCGGCCGAGCAGGTGCTCCAAGGAATCGACATTGAACTGGGCGCCAACCGGGATCGATAGGAGCAAGAACGGGATATGGAACGCGAGGCTCCGAAGGGCTGATCGGGTGAGCGGGCTTTCCATCTGTGATCAATGAAGGGGCTTCTCCGTCAGAAGGTGGTCGGCCGAGATCTTTTGCGGCAGGTTGTGGCGAAACTATCCGGGTCGCAGGCCGGAGCCGCTCGCATGATAGTGGGGGTGCGTTTTCCCCTCCTGCGCGATGTCGCGGAGCGAACATCATCGCGCGGTCGAAGGAGGGGCCAGGGGTGGTATCAATTCAGGCCTTCCGGAACGCGGCCCGTATCTCCTCCAGAACACCTTCCAGACCATCCAAAACTTCCTTGTTGCTGAAGCGAAGCACGCGGATGCGCATCGATCCCAGGTATTCATCGCGACCCTGGTCGTTCAGGGAAGCGGTCGGGTTCTCGTGGACTCCGCCGTCGATCTCCACGCAGAGTCGTTCAGCCGGGCAGTAGAAGTCGAGGACGAAGGGGCCAACGCCGTGCTGGCGGCGGAATTTGCGGCCATCGAGCTGGCTGTTCTTCAGGCATGACCACATCACGGCCTCGCTCGCTGTCGCATGTGTCCGCAGCGCTTGACGAAGCTCCTTGAGCTCTTTGCGGTTGTGGACTTCGCCCATGATGGAAAGGTATTGTGTGCGGCCGATCGGAAACCACCCGGCCTTCGGCCTCTACCCCTCCTTGGCATAAGCGAGCCCCCCGGAAAAGCTTGCGCATTCCGGGGGTGGCGGCATAGCAGGAGGGGAGAACACTGTTTTCCCCTCCTTCGCGTGCGCCGTCGCGCCGCGCATCACAAGGAGGGGTAAGGGGTGGTGTCAA
>JAGODO010000333.1 GCA_017998165.1 Flavobacteriales bacterium
TGGAGACCGTTGCGAGTTTCCCGGCGAATGTGTTGGCCGCGCAAGCGGGGCAGATGCGCTGCCTGGTGGAATTGGGGCGCATGGCCGAAGCCGCAACCGCCGCGGAGAAGGTCGCCGCGAACAGCGATGCGAACGCCGACCTGAAGGCCGAGGCGAACCTTGTAGCAGCGAAAGGTATGCTGGAGAAGGGGGACGACGATGCCGCATTCACGAAGTTCAAGAGCGTGACTGCCGGTAGTTCCAATGCGCTCGGGGCCGAGGCTATGTACTACATGGCCTATATCCGCCACTTGCAGGCGAAGTACCGCGATGCAGAGAAGGAGGTCTTCGATCTGGCGAAGAAGTATCCCGCCTACGAGCATTGGAAAGCGCGCGCGTTCATTCTGCTCGGCGACATCTATGTGCAACTCGATGATCGCTTCCAAGCCAAGGCCACCCTGCAAGCGGTGATCGACAACTGTGACGAGCCCGATCTGGTGGCACAGGCCCGCCAGCGCCTGGATACCATCAACGCCAGCGAAGTCCAACAGACCGCACCCACCCCGCAGGAGGAACTCGAAGTGCCCCTGCCCGAGAACAATAACGGCCGATGAGACCCATGATCAGGACCGCCTTCATACTGGCCGCCGGTGTATTGACCGCCACGAACATGTTCGCCCAAGGCACTGAGCCGGGTGGCGAGTATGTGATCCAAGGGATCTTCAGTCCAACGATCGCCGATGCGCAGAAGATCGACATGCGCCCACAACCCATCGATACGATCCTACCGGAGGTGACGATGCGGTATGAGATGCTTCCCGCGATGGCCAAGGTGGATCCGCATGTGGACAGTATCGCGCCAGCGAAGTTGAGCGTGCTGCAAACACAGAACAGGTTGTACAGGGGCTATGTGAAAGCCGGGTTCGGCCTGTACACCACCCCGCTGGGTGAACTGTACGTCGACCAGACCCGCTCGCGCGAGAACGCATGGGGTTTCCATGCGAAGCACTTCAGCAGCAATGGTGGCTTGGATGATGTGGGCCCGAGTGACTACAGTTTCAACAGCATCGACGGCTTCTACAAACAGTTCCTGCCCAGCCACGAAGCGAGCGGCCGGCTGATGTATGATCGTCGCCGGGTGAGCTACTACGGTTTCGCGAGCAGCGACAGCCTTCTTGATGTGCTCGACGCGACCGACGCACCGGATGACTATCGAAAGCAGTTCTACAACGACATCGGCTTCGCAGCGCGCATCCGCAGTTTGTACAAGGACAGCACCAAGATCGCGCATGACGTTGCGCTTGAGGTCCACTCGTTCAGCAACCTCACTGGCAGTCGCGAAACGAACATGCGCATCAACGTGGACCTGGCCATGGAGGATGGCTCGGAGACCTACGCAGCGGGCGTGTTGATCGACAACGACGCGTACCGCGGTGTTCTCGGTGGCGGCTTGGAGGACTCACGCCAGAACGGCACCCTGATCGGGCTCACGCCCAATGCGAGCACGCGCGGCGACAAGTACTTCGTGAAGGTGGGAGCAGGGATCTTCATCGATGCCTGGGCGAAGACCACCTTCCACTTTTTTCCGCAGGTGTATGCGAGCTACAGCCTCTTCGGTGATATCCTGATCCCGTACGTGGGTATCGATGGGAACCGCCAGCGGAACAGTTTCCGCAGCCTTGCCCGCGAGAATCCATGGCTCACAGGTGCACCCTTGCTCGCCAACTCCAGCAAGATGTACGATGTATACGGCGGTATACGCGGTTCCTTCAGCAGCGACCTGGGGTTCGATGTGCGCGTGAGCAGCAGCCGCATCAAGGACAAGGTTCTGTTCGTCTCCATCGCCAATGCACCGTTCGGTGATCGTATGGCGCCGGTCTATGATCGCGTGGACATCCTGGACCTGAGCGGCGAGCTGCACTACCACATGCGCGAGGCCTTGAACGTGAATGCACGCATCGACGTGAACACGTATGCCATGAAGGACCAGCCCGAGGCCTGGAACCTGCCGCCGTATCAACTGGCCTTCGGTGCTACGTACGATCTGCGCGGCAAGCTTATCCTGAAAGGCGAAGCACAATTCCTCGGTCGACGGAAGGCCCGTGGGGACGAACTGGTCACAACGGAACTGCCGAACGGCACGGGCCAATTCGCCACCGTGGAGTTGGATGGATACCTGGACCTCTATTTCGGGGCCGAGTACCACTACACCAAGCGCCTGAGCGTGTTCGTGGACTTCAGCAACCTGAGCGCGAGCAAGTACGAGCGTTGGTACCAGTATCCGGTTCAGCGGTCGCTGATCCTGGGTGGCGCGACCTACGCGTTCTGATGTCCGCACAGTGGCTTCTGGCGGCATTTCCGACCCTGCCGAAGGCCCGTCGGAAGGGGCTATCCTGACGCGCTCCTGAAGCCATAGCGATCCCCTCCGGATAGGCAAGTTTTCCGGCGCTGTTAAATATCAACAAAACCCTTGTCGGTGTTGGGAAGTAGGCCTTACTGAGGAGCGTCGCTTGGGTACCTTCGCGTACCCTTTGGAAAAGAGGGTTTCGAACCCACTGGAACCATGTCTGAGACAGCAGTAGAAATGAGCGAGAAGAAGAAAGCGGCGGCATCGTATTCGGCCGATAGTATCCAGGTACTTGAAGGCCTCGAGGCGGTCCGAAAGCGTCCAGCGATGTACATCGGCGACATCGGCTTCAAGGGGCTTCACCACTTGGTCTATGAGGTGGTGGACAACAGCATTGACGAGGCCCTTGCCGGCCACTGCGATACGGTGAACGTGACCATCCTGCCGGACAACAGCATCCGCGTAAAAGACAATGGCCGTGGTATCCCTGTGGATATGCACGCCAAAGAAGGCAAGAGTGCTCTCGAGGTCGTAATGACCGTGTTGCATGCTGGAGGCAAATTCGACAAGGACAGCTACAAGGTGTCCGGTGGTTTGCACGGTGTGGGTGTGAGTTGCGTGAACGCACTGAGCGACATGTTGCTGGCCGAGGTACACCGCGATGGTAAAGTCTACCAGCAGGAGTATAGCGAGGGCAAGCCGAAGTACGCTGTGAAGGAGGTGGGCACCACGGACATCCGCGGTACCATCGTGACCTTCCACCCGGATGCCACGATCTTCCAGGTGAGCGAGTTCAACTTCGATACGTTGAGCGCGCGGCTGCGTGAGCTGGCCTATCTCAACAAGGGCATCAAACTCACCCTTACGGACGAGCGGCACACGAACGAGGACGGCAGCTTCGTGAACGAGACCTACTATAGCGATCTGGGCCTAGTGGAGTTCGTTCGCTACCTCGACGGCACGCGCCAGCCGCTGATCGACGAGGTGATCTACATGGAGGGCGAGAAGCAGAACATTCCGGTGGAGATCGCCATGGTCTACAACGACTCGTTCACCGAGAACCTCCACTCGTACGTCAATAACATCAACACACACGAGGGTGGAACGCACCTCGCCGGCTTCCGTCGCGGCCTTACCCGCACGCTGAAGAAGTATGCCGACGCCAGCGGTGCCACGAGTAAGTTGAAGTTCGAGATCAGCGGCGATGACTTCCGCGAAGGCCTCACTTGTGTGATCAGTGTGAAAGTGCAGGAACCACAGTTCGAAGGCCAGACCAAGACCAAGCTCGGCAACAACGAGGTGATGGGCGCGGTGGACATGGCGGTGAGCGAGATGCTCGAGAACTACCTCGAGGAGCATCCGAAGGATGCCCGCCAGATCGTCGACAAGGTGATCCTGGCCGCTACGGCACGCCACGCGGCTCGTAAGGCACGCGAGCTGGTGCAGCGCAAAGGCGCCTTCGCTGGTGGCGGATTGCCAGGTAAGCTTGCCGATTGCCAGAGCAAGGATGCGAGCGCAAGCGAGCTCTTCATGGTCGAAGGAGACTCCGCAGGTGGTACGGCCAAACAGGGTCGCAACCGCGAGTTCCAAGCCATCCTACCGCTGCGCGGTAAGATCCTGAACGTGGAGAAGGCCATGCAGCACAAGATCCTCGACAACGAGGAGATCCGGAACATCTACACGGCGCTTGGTGTGCACATCGGTACCG
>JAGODO010000057.1 GCA_017998165.1 Flavobacteriales bacterium
CGCTCGTTACGCTGGAGCCTTCTTCAACCCTTTCACAATTTCATTCCACGATGACCTTGCTCCCCGCCAGCCAACGTTTCGCATCCCGCACATGCAGGTAGTACGTGCCCGCCGGCAGCGCGCTCACATCCAGTAGGACACTCAGCTTGTTCAGATCCTGCTGCACGGTTTGCTGCCACACCAAGCGACCAGTCCCATCCAACAACACCGCTCGCACTTGACCGCTCACATCAACGCCTTCCGTAAGGTCCAGCGCCACGCTCACCCGATCGCTTGCAGGGTTTGGGGACACGAGCAGCTTGCCTTGGAACAGGTCCGTGTATTCCTGCACGCCCACACTCCCACAGCCTGGTACCAAGCAGCCCATGCTGTCCAACTTCAAGAGCCATAGCTGCCCGTAAGGGTAATCATCGCTATTGGCTTCGCCAGTGAGAACAAGACCGCCATCGCTGGTGGGCTTCACATCCCAGAACATCTGCCAGGGGAGCACCCCGCCGGTTTGGAAATGCGAATACAACCGCGACCACAAGACCTCGCCATCCTTGTCCAGCTTCACCACCGTACCCTTGGTGTAGGTATCGGCGCGTGATAACCAGCCGCACAGCACCAAGGAACTGTCAAGGGTTTCAAAACCAGCCTGAAAAATGCTGGCCCGGTCGGCATCGTCGCTCTGTAGCATGTCTCGTCGCCAAACCTGTGTACCTGAAGTGTCGTATTTCACCGCGGTGGAAAATCCACCCTCGTCCCCAGAACCAGTGATCCCGAGACCGATAATTCCATGATCGTTGAGTGCTATAAGTGCTACATATCGACCGTTGTCCGGCAGCACCCTCTGCCAAATGATCCCGCCGAGGGTATCCGATCGGGTGAGTACGGCATGGTTCAACCAAGCCTCACTGATCCCTCTGCCGCCCAGATACCAGCTACCATCGCGTCCCTCCACCACGTCCTCCCCGTAGAAGCCCGTATAGTCGTAAGAGCCTTTGATCGCCCCGGTGCTGTCCAAATGGCAGACAAAGGCCTCATTGCCTCCATTCACCAGGCCAGGGTAGTGGGTGCCCGTGAGAAGTACATCGCCACTCGCAGTTACTGCTGTGCCGCGCATGGCTAGTACTGTATCGGCCGCAACAAATCGGGTAAACGATGTATCACCGTACACGTCGAATTTGTAAAGGAACAGGCTGTCCAATGGTCCGACAACCAAGCCACGGGACATACCCGTCAGATAGCCGGATACTATCGATTCGACCGGTGAGCTTGATCCCATCCAATCTTGTTGGAAACTCTGGAATGTTCGCTCTGCGTCCAGTCCACCGGAACCGTTGAATTCACTCACGAAAATATCCTGGCTCATTTCAGCCAGACCCTTCTGTATGCTGAAGACCCGATATCCGCTGTCGGTCTCAAATACACTGTGACCCACAGCGAAGCTCCCCATCACATTCTGGTGTACAGTATCGAACCGCACCACCTCCTGGCCCTCTGCCGTGCGGCAGAGAACCAGGAGGTTTGCAGCGGTTGCCAAGAGGAGGTTCCTCATCCTCTCAGTGTTTCACAAACAGGCGACCTTTCGCCGCGTTGTGCTCGGCTACGACGGCGTACATTCCCGTAGCCAGGTCCGCTGTGCTGAGTGGCATGAGGCCACCACTGGCGAAACGACCTTGCTGAACCACCTTGCCTTGCGCGTCTTCGATGCGATAGCCGCCGCCTGAAAGTTCAACGGCGTAGGTGAGCCACGCCTCGTTGTCAGCAGGTGTCGGGTACGCCGTAATAGCGTACGTGGCATCGTCCCGGGCGGTGTCTTCTTGCCCAGCGTGCATGCTCCTGAACTTGTCGGGGAAAACCGCTTCGATGTACACATCCGCCAAGTTATGCCCTTCCAGAATGCTCTCGTACATCGCCGCGCCTTGCACGCCCAATAACGCGTAGGCCACCATGGAATCCACCTCTACGCTGTCCAGCAAGAACCAGTCCCCCCCGTGGGCAGTGCCCATATCGATCACCGCTTGTAACTGCGCGAAGCCGTTCTGGCCGCGCAGGTCACCTTCCAAGTTGTTCGCTCCGGTCATATCCCCAGCGAACAAGCGGCGGGCCATGCGGGCCCAGCGATGATCAAGCCCTGCGGCATGTTCCATCGTGTTCCTGAGACTGTCCTCCCCACCGGGGGAAATGGTATCCGTGGCCCAGAGCCAGCCCACATCCGCCAACGCTTGCGCCTGCTGGCCGCGGCGCAACATATATTCCTCTTGCAATAGCTGTTTGGCGCTGGGCCCAAGGCCTTCCTGGGCCTGCAGCACGATGTTGTGGAAGAAATCGCCCATCACCGGATTGTCTTTGAGCAGGCCAAGTATCCCCGGATCCAAGGGGCTGTTCTCGATGCAGACCTGGGTGATGTGCCAGGGGTCCATAGGTTGTTCGCGCTCGATCATGGCGCGCAGCGCCTCATTGCTCAGCGGGCTGTTCAGCAACAAGCGGTCCCGCAGGAAACCAGTACCAAGCCAGGGGTGATCCTGTGTGAGTTCAGCCAGCAGGTCCGGCCGGTTACCCCCATCCGTACTGCCATCCAACAGGGCTTTGGCCTGAACGCACAGGGTGCGCGCAGCGGCATAGGCCGCTTCAGCTTGCGAACGGCTGCGCCCTTGGTCCAGTTTCCCACCGCCACAATCAACCTCTTCGTCGAAAGATGCGGGAAAGCCCACTGGTTGATCATCGAACTGATCGTCCTGCTCTGTAGGGCAGATCGCGGCGCAGACCGGATCGTTCAGCCGGTGGTAGATGACGGACATGCCTTCGTAGGGTGCCACATCCGTGTTCCAGAACTCGTCCAGGATCCAATCGTAGTTGCTGGTGCAATTCGCTTCGTCCAGGAAGCGGTTGCCAGCGAGTTGCGGTTCAAATCCCACTTTGAACTGGTTGGGCCGGATGATGCTTCTCGGTCCCACCCCGATATCCTCAGTGTTGTTGAGGTAGTCGCCGCAGTAGATCTGCAGGCCAGAGTCGTTGGGGCCGCCATCGGCGCTGCGGTGCATGCGGTTCACCAGGCAGCCCGTGTGCAGATCGGTGAAATCGTTGTCGTAGATCTGCTCATCATCATAGTTCCAGGGCAAGGTCTGATCCGGGTTGATGCCCAGGAACCAGATGCCTACGGAACGGTGGTTGTTGTTCATCGCTTGTACCGAGCCCGTGAAGGTGTTGCGCTCCACGGTGAAGAAGCGGCTTTGGTTCAGCTTCATGCCGTAGCGGGATAGTGACGTCACATCGGGTACGTTGAACAGGTTGTTGATGTAGCGCGAGAAGTGCCCGGCGACATCATCGATGCCGGTCCAATTTCCGCTGAAGCGCATGCGGTCCACGGTGATGGGCTCGAGCGGCCCACCTTCCTTCTTGATGCCCGTGCGCAGGTTGCGCACGAAGCCGTAGGTGGGGTTGGTGGACGAGCCCTTCACATAGACCTCCGCCTTATACGTGTAGAGACCGTTGCCCTGCCCGGCCAACGGCGCACTGGTGGCGTCGTTGGCGAAGGTGCAGAGGATGAAGTTCACCTTGCGGGTATCAAACACCTGCGCGTGGTTGGAGGGCAGGTAGCTGTCCGGCCAATCGTTGTCGGTGACGAAGGTGGTGTAGTGCAGGTAGGTACGGTTGTCCTCGACGCCGTACTGGTTGAAGTGGTGGTGGTAGTGGCCGAGGTCCACGCCGATGAGGTTGTTCTTGAAGGTGGCGTAGTAGGTCCATAGCACACCGCCGTAGCCGTTCGGGTCCACGTTGGAGCCGAAGGTTTCCTTGGCGCAGCGCACGCCGATCTGCGCGTTGCTCACGGTGGTGTGGTCCAGGTAGAGGCGGCCTTGGGCATCGGTCTGGTCGCTCTGGTCCAGGTTGGTATTGCCTTCCACGCGCACACCCCGCCAGCGTGCGTTGTCGCAGGTGTAGCTGGTGAGCACGCAGTTCTTGAACCGGGCATAGGCCCCGGGCTTGATCACCAAACGCGCGGTGGGCGCGAAGCGGAGGGTCATGTTCTCGACGTACAGATCAATGCTGTTGTCGATCACCAGGTCGTTGCCGATGACCACCTCGGTGGTACCGCCATATGGGTTGTTACCCGGTGCCCATGGGGTTCCGGAGGTATTGCCGGTGACCACGGTGCTGCCCGGATGCCCGAGAAAACTCTCTTGGAACGCGCAACAGACCGAACCAGCGTCCTGCCAGTTCCACATGTGCGGGTCGTTCACCACATCGGCGTTCAGGAAGTGCGGTGAGGCGAATGGATCAGAGAAATCTGACACATACAGTGGGATGGTGGCGCCTTGGGTAAAGGGCACTTGCGGCACCCAGCCATAGTTGCCGAGATCCACCCCGGTGAGCATGGCCAGACCACCGGCATGCGGGATGTAGATGGCCGCGTTGGTGCCACCCGCTTAGGTGTTCCGGTACAGCCGCGAACGAACGTAGTCCTCAGCGTCTTGCACAGCCAAGGGCGCGATCAGGTCCGTCCATAGCTGGTTGACCATATCGAAGACCCCCATGCGCTGGCTCCATGTATCGTTCTCGTAACTGTCGCCCGTGATGAGCAACTTGGAACCAGCCGCGAGCCAAGCGATGCCATTGGCACCACCGCGGAAACCGGGGGCCGCCCAGGTGGGGGCGTCACACGCGGCGAAATGGGGCAGGCCGCCAGTACCATCGTCGATGCCCACGGAAGAAATGAAGGCACCGGTCGTGCTGTTGAAGCGCATGACCAGGATGGCATCGTCATCGGCATCCACACCGCCGGACTGTGTCCAGCCGTATTGCCCGCAATTGGTCATGGCCAGGCGCACCTGACCACCGGCCGCACAAACCGAAGCATCCCGATAGCGTGGCTTGTAACCGAAGTTGACCTGATCCGAATAGGTGGGTACGAAATCACCGGCCACCGTCGGCACCAGTTGCACACCACTGGCATCGATCCGGAACTGGGTGACACGCAAGGTGCTGATCACGTAGAGCCAATACAGCTCGCCACTGCCCGTGGGGTCAATGGCCCGCAGGATGGGCGTAGAGCTCTTCATGCCCTGATCCCCCAAAAGCGATCCGACAAAATTGCTCGTGTACTCATCCTGATAAGAACCGATCACCCAGTTGGACCAGGGCGGATAGGCAAGCTGCTCGCCATCGTACACGTTCATGAGCCGACCACGATGCCCTGGCCAATGTGGATTTGTTCCGGCCAGATCCAGGATGGCGATCTGCAATCCAAGATCCGCACTGCTGTTGGTCGCCGTGTTCATGCTGAAGAGGAAGTACTTGTCGCACTGCCCCGGTGCAGGAATGGCAAGCATCTCCATCACCCCTATCTCCAGGCATTCGGTACAACCTTCCGCCTTGGCATCGGCGATCAGATAGCCCTCCCCGTCATACAGGTTCCCGTCAACCACGAAGAAGAGCACATGCCCGCTCTCGTCCGTCCGCACCAGTTGCACCTTCAGCGCGGGGTCCCCATGGTAGCGCAATGCCACAGTGGTCGCTTGCAGGTCGCTCACGGTGAGCGTCGATGCGGGCTGGAACATGTCCGCCCATTTGCTCCCCAGCGGGAACACCTCTGCTTGCCCCCTGGCCTGCGGCGTAAGCGCTTCAAACACCCCCCCCCCATAGAGGGATACACAAAGCCACGCAGAGCGCGGCTTTCAGCACGAATTGTTTCTTCATGACGATCGTGTTTAGTGCCCGCGTTGGTGCGAGCGGGTCAAGGCTATCCCGCAGGGATCAACTCGTCCATACCCGATGCAGGGTAATTTCAGGGGTGTGTTGATAACCGGTTATGAACAGTGCCGGTCCTTTTGAACCATGGGAGGTTCGATCCCCACAGTTACGCCGGTGCACCTTCCGCATTCCGGACATGTGAACCGCCACTCCCTGCTCCTTTTCAGCCTGATCGCCTCGGCTTCGAGCCTGGCTCCCCGACAGGCAGGCGCACAGACACCGGCGACTTACCAGCGCGATATCGGACGTCTCCAAGAAAACCGCACAGCGCTCGCGCGAACGCTTGTTTCGGACAGTACGGCCAAGGAGCACCTGCTGGATTCCGCGCGCACGATCCTGTTCGATGCGCTCTCGGACAAGTTGCTGCCCGCCTGGTACGGCACCCCATGGGACTTCAATGGAACGACCCGCGTACCGGGAGAAGGCACCATCGCCTGCGGCTACTTCGTGAACACCGTGCTGCTGGATGCGGGCTTCGACCTGCCGCGCATCCGCTGGTCGCAACTGGCCGCCGAACCGGTCATCTTGAAACTGGCCCCGAAGGCGAAGCGCTTCCGTGACAAGCCGGTGACCGCCATTGAAGCGTGGTTGACTGAACAGGGCGATGGCCTCTACACCGTCGGACTCGACAACCATGTCGGATTCATCACCCGTAGGAGCGGGACGAGCCGCTTCGTTCACAGCAACTACTATCATCGCGAGATCGGCGTGATGGCCGAACCGTTGGACGGGGATAATCCGTTCGCGCACTCGCGGTACCGCATCATCGGGAAATTGTTGGATGACAACATGATGGAAGCATGGTTGCAAGGCACATCACTCGATCGGCGGTAGCGGTAACACTCCTTCTCCTGGCACCCTGGGTCGCGGGACAGCGTTTCGTACATGTGGTCGTCGCCTTGTGCGACAATGTGAACCAGGGCATCGTGAAAGTGCCTGCCGCGATCGGCAACGGACAGGACCCCGACCGCAACCTCTACTGGGGTGCGGGCTGCGGTGTGCGGCACTGGTTCACCAAGAAAAGCGGTGAATGGACGCTGCTGAAGAAGTGGAAGTCCCCGGAGCCGCACATCCTGGAGCGCATCGCCTGGAAGCACCTCACCAAAGATGTATACCTGATCGCCGATGCGTACGACGGGGCATCCATCCAGCAGGCCACCAACGACTTCTTCGACTTCGCTGGCGGGCATACGGCCAAGTCGGTCCGCCTGGACAACACGAGCATCCGCTTCGGTGGTTCGGCGGACCTGATCGCCTACTGCGGTCACGATGGACTGATGGAGTTCGCACCACCACCGGCCAAGGCACCGGCGAACAGCGGAATGCGCGAAACGATCGTTCTGGCGTGCATCAGCAAGCGGTTCTTCGCCGAGCCGCTGAAAGCAACGGGCGCGCAGCCCCTCATCTGGAGCACGGGGCTGATGTCACCCGAAGCGTATACACTGGACGCGGCGATCCAAGGCTGGGCGCGGAACGAGAGCGCTGCCCATGTGCGCGAGCGCGCCGCCCAAGCGTATCATCAGTGGCAGAAATGCGGCATCAGCGGAGCACGACGGCTGCTGGTCACCGGTTGGTGATCAGCGGTGCATCACGAACCGTAGGACGTCACCGTGTCCACGATCCCATAAACGGGCGACGTAGGCGCCGGGTCGGAGTTCGGGAAGAACCACTCTGCTTCCAGGCTCCAAGCGCGACCGCAGAACAGAGCGCCCGGAGGCGTCCATGACCCCGATCACATCATCCGCGTGCGCGTTCGTGACCCAGAGGCTCCGGGATGTGGCGTCGAACGTGATGCTCGGCCGCAGGCTCGTAACACCTTCGGGCATTCCGATCACGCACTCCATGCTCGTGACGACCACCGTATCCACGGCCTGACCACAGGAGCCGTTGAACACGGTCCAGATAAGCTGCGCGCTGCCAGGGGACGGGAGCGTGACCGACGAGTGCGGATCGGTGAACACGTCGATGAGCGCGATGCCGATGGAAGACCACGAGCCGATGGCCGGTGGCGTCGGGGGCACCGCGGAGAGTTCCATTTCATCCAGAGGAAGGCACAGGACACTGTCCGGGCCGGCGTTGGCCGAGGTCGCAGCGGGATCGTAGACGGTGATGGTCATTTGATCCACCTCCGGAGGTCCATCACCCATAAGGGTCCACTGCAGCACATTTTCGCCCGGTGCGAGCCCCGTTACCTGGCTCAGCGGGTCGTGCTCGTTGGCGAAGTTGGCCGCTCCGGCCACCACGGCCCAGAAACCCGATTCGCCCAGCGCCAAAGGATCGGCGGACAGCACCGCCGCGGTACCGCAGATGGTCTGGTCCGGCCCCGCGATCCCTTCGGAAGCGAAGGCGAGTGACCAGATGAACATACCGGACGAGCAGGCGAACACGCGGGAAATGGTCCTCATGGGGTGGTCGGGGTCAAGGAACGAAAGCTATCGCACGGCACGCGAACGGGGCTGACCGGTGGATCATCCGGGCTCGCCGTTCCAATGTCCATTTGCACCGATCGCCGCGCCGATCTTAATTCGACCCGCCAAGCGACCCTTACCGGTCCTTTTCCTGAACAGCAACCCCCTTTTGTCCGTGCGCGCTGTTCCTTGCATTGGCCCCTGTTGTCCGCGCACGCCATGAGCAAGCACACGTCCATCCCGGTGTCCGTTGCGGGCATGCTCGTAACACTGGGCATCGTTTTCGGCGATATCGGTACCAGCCCGCTTTACGTGTTCAAGGCGATCGTCCATGGGCATTCCATCGAGCCCATGCTGATCTACGGCGGCATCAGCTGCATCATCTGGACGATCACGTTGCAGACGACCTTCAAGTACATCTACCTCACGTTGCAGGCGGACAACCGGGGTGAGGGCGGTGTCTTCTCGCTCTATGCGCTGGTACGGCGGTACGGCAAGTGGGTGTACATACCGGCGATCATCGGAGCGACCACGCTGCTGGCGGACGGGGTGATCCAACCGCCGATCTCCATCAGCAGCGCGATCGAAGGTCTGGGCGGGGTGAAAGCGTTCGAAGGGATCATCGAGCCTGGCAACAAGCTCACGGTAACGGTGGTGATGGGGATCATCGCGCTGCTGTTCTTCTTCCAGCGCTTCGGGACCAAGGTGGTGGGCTTCGCTTTCGGCCCGATCATGCTGGTGTGGTTCAGCATGCTGTTCATCCTGGGCGTGGTGCAGATCAGTGAGCATCCGGACGTGCTCAAGTGCTTGAACCCGGTGTACGCCTACGACCTGCTGGCCAACTACGAAGGGGGCTTCTGGCTGCTGGGCGCGGTGTTCCTGTGTACCACGGGCGCGGAAGCCCTCTACAACGACATGGGCCATTGCGGCCTGAAGAACATCCGGTGGACCTGGGGCTTCGTGAAGGTGGCCCTGATCGCGAACTACATGGGGCAGGGAGCGTGGCTATTGAACAGCGCCGGACCGGAGTTGAACGAGCGCAACCCGTTCTATGAGATCATGCCGCAATGGTTCCTGCTCGTGGGCGTGGGCATCGCCACCTGCGCGGCCGTGGTGGCCTGCCAGGCGGTGATCAGCGGTTCCTTCACGTTGATCAACGAGGCCATCACCCTGAACTTCTGGCCACGCGTGAAGGTGAAGTTCCCCACGGAGATCCGCGGACAGATCTACATCCCCAGCGTGAACTGGATCCTCTTCCTGGGCTGCCTAGGGGTGATGGTGTACTTCAAGAAAAGCAGCGCGATGGAGGCCGTGTACGGGTTCTTCATCGTGGTGGCCATGCTGATGACCACCACGCTGATGTACGGCTACCTGCGCTACGTGAAGCGTTGGAAGCTGGCGCTGGTGTTCATGGCAATGGCGGTGTTCTTCAGCATGGAGATCGCGAACCTCGTGGCGAACGCGGTGAAGATCCTGCACCAGCCCTTCCTGCTGGTCTTCGTTTTCGCGCTGCTCGGGGTCATGTTCATCTGGTACCGTGCGCGCAAGGTCACCAACCGGTTCCTGGAATTCGTGCAGCTCACCAAATACGCCCAGGCCTTGCGCGACCTGAGCGACGACAAGGAGATCCCCAAGTACGCAACGCACCTGGTCTACCTCACCAAGGCGGACCGCGCCACCAACGTGGAGAAACAGGTGATCGACAGCATCATGGCCAAGAAGGTGAAGCGGGCGGACATCTATTGGTTCGTACACGTGAACTACACGGACGAGCCGTATACGATGGAATACCGTGTGAAGGAACTCATCGACGACAAGGTGATCCGCGTGGACTTCGATCTGGGCTTCCGTGTGCAGGCACGCATCAATATGCTCTTCAAGCGGGTGCTGGAGGAGATGGAGAGCGACCACGAACTGGAGTTCCGCAGCAAATACGAGAGCATCAAAAAGGGCGACTTCCACACGGATATCTGCTACATCCTCACCGACCGCATCCTCAGCGTGGAGAACGAATTCACGCTGCGCGACGACCTGCTGCTGGACGCCTACTTCGCGCTGAAGCGGTTCGCGTTGAGCGATCGCGAAGCCTTCGGCCTCGATCCGAACCTGACCGTGGTGGAACAGGTACCGCTCGTGATCCAGCAGCGCAGCGAACTACCGCTGAAGCGCGTGGGAAAAGGGGTGTGAACTCAAGGAGGCAGGGGCCGTAGACAGAGGCGGTAATGCCGCTGCTGCTGCTCGTGTCACTGTCTCCGGCCCATGGACCTGCCTACTGTATTCCCCGCTCTTTCTTCACCGCCTCCCAGGCCTCCTGGACTTTCTTGAACTTCTCCGCGGCGTCCTTCTGGAACTGCTCGCCCAGGTGCGCGACCTTGTCCGGATGGTGCTTCACCACCATGCGGCGGTAGGCTTTTTTCACTTCATCGTCACCGACCTTCGCGTCCACCTCGAGCACGGCGTAGGCGCTGCTGACGGTCACCCGCACACCGAACATGGCGTGCAAGGAATGGAGGTCCTTCTCCGAGATACCGAGGTGGAAAGCGATGTCCTGGATCACCTGCTTCTCGGCCCGGTCCATGGAGCCGTCGGCATGCGCAAGGCCGATGAGGTAGTGCAACAACTGGAGGCGTTCGGCATGGCCGAGATGTGCCCGCATCTGCTCGCACACATCGCGCAGGGGAATGGTGCGCTGAAGGGTCTCTCGCAACAAGCGCAGCAACTCCGCCGCATGCTGCGGGCCGAACTGCCTGTTGAAGAAGCTGCGCGCGTGGCCGAGCTCGCGTTGAGTGGCCTGGCCGTCGGCCTTCATCACCGCGGCCGTCAGCACCACAAGGCTCAGCGCCACGTCGCCCGCAGTGGCCGGCCCCTGTTGCGCGGGGCCCGGCCTCGGCCCTCCTCCCGTGGTGCCCTGTGGACGGACATTGTCGAACAGGGAACCCAACGCGAAGCCGAGCACCGCCCCGATGGGAGTACCGCTCAAGGCGAAACCGATGCTTCCGAATATCCACTTGCCGTAACCCATGTCCGCTGCGCTTTGACCTGTCCGCTCACCAGCTTCCCCCTGCGCCGCCCCCACCGAAGGAGCCGCCGCCGAACCCTCCGAAACCGCCGCCGCCCCCACCGCCGCTGAAGCCTCCCCAGCTCCCGCGATGGCTGCGCGACGCCTGGTTCAAGAGCCACCAGGCGCTCCAGAAGTCGATGTTGTTGGTATGCGCATAACGCTTCACCCGGTTGCGCTGGGCCACGATGGCGATGACGATGATGAGCGCCACGAGCGCGAAGACCGCAAGGCCCGGCAATGGCGATGCTCCGCTCCCATAGCTCTCCTCGGTGATCTCGCCTTTCGCGAGCTTCATCAACACATCGGTACCCGCATCGAGCCCGTCGAAGAACGCACGCTCCTTGAAGCGCGGTATGATCTGCTCATTGACGATGCGCCCGCACAAGGCATCGGGTATGGCGCCTTCCAGACCATAGCCGGTCGCGATGAAGACCTTCCGTTCACCCGGGGAGCCGGTGGGTTTCACCAGCACGAGCACCCCGTTGTCCTTCTTGCCACCGATGCCCCAACTCTCACCAAGTTGGAACGCGAAGTCTCCGGCGTCGTAGCCACAGAGGTCATCCACCACCACCACGGCGATGCGGTTGCTGGTCTCCTGCGCGAAACGCGTCAACTTGGAATCCAACCGGCCCGCTTCGAAGTCGCTGAGGAATGCCGTGTATTGGAAAACGAGGTGGGTCTGGTCGGATGGTTTCGCCGGAAGACAGTTGTCCACCTGGGCAAAGGCCAGCTGCGCGAGCACAACGAAGAGGAATGCCAGCGTGTATCTCATCGACCGATGCTGACGTCGTCGCTCAGTTCATTGCGATCATCGGCCTCACGCGGGAAATGGGTGCGCAGTTGCTCGCCCAGACGCTGAACGCCCATGCAGAGCCCTTCCGCATAGCGGTCGGCCTTGAACTGTTCGAGGATCACGCTGAGCGTTTCGTTCCAGTAGCCGGCCGGCAGTCGCGCGTTGATACCCGCGTCACCGACCACGGCTGCGCGCCGCTCGGCCACACTGACGTAGATGAGCACGCCGTTGCGGTCCTTGGTGCGGTGCATGCCGAGTTCTTCGAAAACGAAGGCCGCGTGATCGAGCACATCATCCGCGATGGTATCGTCCAGATGCACGCGTATCTCCCCGCTGGTCCGTTCTTCCGCTTGGCGGACGGCATCGCGGACCCGTTCCAGGTCCGCCGGAGAAAGCAGTTCCTCGGCGGTGAGCGGGCTCACTGGAAGCTGAAGTCAGGAGCGTTCTCGGTACCCGGCTGGGAGTGGAACCCTTCCTTGGAGGCGAACCCGAAGAAGCCCGCCAGGATGTTGCCCGGGAACTTCACGATGCGGCCATTGTATCCGGCGATCACCTCGTTGAACTTGCGACGCTCCACGGCGATACGGTTCTCCATGCCCTCGTACTGGGTCTGGAAATCGCGGAAGCTCTGCACGGCCTGCAGCGTGGGGTAGTTCTCCACGATCAACCGGCCGATGGCACCGCTGAGGTTCCCCTGCACTTTTTCGAACTCCGCGATCTTTTCCGGCGTCAGATCGTCGCCCGTCAGCTTCACCTCGATGGCTTTCTGTCGGGCCTCCATCACCTCCTTCAGGGTGTTGCTCTCATAGTTGGCAGCGCCCTTCACGATCTCCACGAGGTTCTTGGTCTTGTCGGCGCGGGCCTGATAGGCCACCTCCACCTGCCCCCATTGCTTGTCCACTTCCACCATGGCGCCTTTCACACCATTGTAGAAGAACACACCCCAGAGCAACAGGATGCCCAGCACGGCGAGGATGATGATGGTCGAACGCTTCATGGTCTATCCCGGTCGGGACGTATTGGTTTTGTGACACAAAGATGCGCCGCCCACCGCCACCGCACACCGTTGAGGATGAACGGTACGAAGGCTTGACGGAATGCCGGGAAAGCCGGGTGAAGAGTACCTGTTCGGTCGTGTCAGGCCGCCATCAGGCGCGCCTGCTCTTCGGATTCACGCTTCAATCCGACCAGCGCTTCCACCCACACTTTGCCGGCTTCACGGGCCCGCTTCACCGCTTGGGGCAATCCGGCGAAGTCGCCTTCCCACAGATCGACGCGGGTGCGGCCGTCCGGCTCGGGGGTCAAATGAATGTCCACCGTGGTATAGTTGGCGAATTCATCGGGGAGATCGCTCCCCACGTGGTAATGCGTGTAGCGCAACCGCTCACCGGGGACGAGCGCCAGCACCATGCCCTTCGCCATCATGTGGCGGGTACTATCCTCCTCGCGGGAGTACCACTGGAGGGGCTCGCCCTGCCTGAGGTCCTGCGAGATGGCCCTACTGGTGTAAAGGCGCGTGATGTTCGGGTCCGTAAGGGCCTTCCAGATGAACTCTTGCGGCGCATCCACCAGCAAGGTGCGCAACACGTTGGTCTCGGGGTCCAAGGGCTTGATCATGATGTATTGGGCCGGTCAGTTACCGTGCCATGGAGAAGACGCTGACGGCTTGTCGGTACGCTGTCCCCTTCTGTTAAAGGGACTTAACGGACCGGGGAAAGGAGCCGGGCGATCGGCCAACGGTCTTCAGCGCGCTACCAATCGAACTTCAGCCCGATGGCGAGGTGGTGGTTCACGTACACATCGGCATCCATCATGCGCATGTAGGTGACGCGGACGTTGTCGATGGTGAAGCCCGCCCTGAGCACTGGAGAGGATTCCGCGAGCCCGAAGGTGGTCCCCAAGGCCGAGAACCCGCCACCGAAACGGAAGCCGAAACCCTGTCCCGGTTTGTTGTCGGCATCGGCACCGAGCCCGAGTTCAACGAGCCCGCTCACGCGCCCTACGAAGAAGGGGAAGAGATTCACCTCGGGCGTGGCGCAGAGCAGCACGTTCATCCGGTGGTTCCGTGGCGTCAGCAGGTAGTCGTACTCGTAGAAGAGGGCCGGCAGGTAAGGCCACACGAAATTCTCCTCTTCGTACACCAGCACGCTGTTGCTGAACCCTCCGAAATGGGCGTGGTGCGTATTGAGCGTCGAAACCACCGCATCGTCGCCCGTATAAGCGAAGGTCGTTCCCGGTTGAGCGCGCAGCCATGTGGCCGACATGGCCAGGAAGGCCAGCAGCAGCCCCTGCTCAGCGCTTGTGCCCATTGAACCAGGCCTCTTCGCGGATCAGCGCCCCCTTGTCATCATAGAATTTCCACATTCCGTGCATCACGCTTTCCCGCTTCATGGTGAAGCCGGGCAAGGGGATCGGCGACCAGAAGCCATGATTGCCGTGGATCTTCAGCTTGCTGGACCCGCGGAATTCCCCCTCCGAGCGGAGCTGCCCGTTCTCGTGGAAATCCTTGTACCGGCCATCGTAGGCGCCCTTCTCGAAGAAGGCATCTTCTTTCAGGTTCCCGTTGGCGTACCACTCCTGCCAACGCCCCACCTTGTCGTTGTCGATGTACTCGCCGTCGCTCTGTTTCTGGCCATCCTCGTAGTTCGTGGTCCAATGCCCGGTGCGCTTCTTGAAGCGGCCTTTGACCTCGAAGAAGCCTTTTGAGCGCACCTTCCCGGTCTCGAAGTACTCCGTGACCGCCCCGCTGGGCTTGGTCTTGTCGAAGATGGCTTCGAAGTGCAGGCTGCCACCGGGGTACCACTCCTTCCACAGGCCATCGCGCATGCCCTTCACGTAGGCCCCTTCCGACATGAGCTGGCCGTTCTCGTGCCATTCGCGGGTCATGCCATTCATCATCTCATCGCGCGGGGCGTTCAGGAACGTGCCGACGACATAGGTCGTTTCAAAGCGCTTCTGGCCGTTCGCGTACCATTCGGTGCAAGGGCCGACCATCTGCCCGTTGTCGTAGCTCACGGTCCGCTTCAACTGGCCGTTCTCCCACCATTCCTTCCA
>JAGODO010000334.1 GCA_017998165.1 Flavobacteriales bacterium
CGCCTGGGTGATGACACCGGGCTCTACGGTCACCTGCAGGTTCCGCTCGTCGATGTCGAGGATGCGGTCCATGCGGTCCAGCGCCAGGCCGACCCCGCCCTGCACGCTGAGCGCCCCACCGCTCAAGCCCGTGCGTCCTCCTATCGGCGTGACCGGTACTTCATGGAGCGCGCAGAGTTTGATGGTGGCCGCGACCTCGGCGGTGTTCCTGGCCCTCACCACCACATCCGGCGGGAAACGCAGATCCTCCGTCTCATCATGACCGTATCGATCCCTGTCCTCCTGCCCCATCAGTATGGCATCCGCGGGCAACGCCGCCAGCAGGGCGGGCAGGAATCCGGGAGGTAGCGGTGCGTTCCCCTGTGCTGGCATCGCAGCGAAATTGGGCAAGCCGTGGCTCAGGACTACACGGCCGGGGCGTACTTTCTCACAGTTGCGGGCCGATATCCCGGCACATCCATCTATCTTTTCAGGCGTTCCGTCGAGCAGGCATCCGTGAATGGGAAGGAACGTCTCATCAATCAACCTTCCCTTCCATGAAGAAGATCACGACCGCCCTCCTTCTTCTCTCCTTTCTACCGTCCACCGACGCACAGAACATCGGCATCAACGTGACCGGCGCGGCGCCTGCGGCCAGCGCGTTGCTCGATATCGATGGCGCCACGCTCCCGGCCAATGCCCAGCGCGGGTTGCTGATCCCCCGTGTGGCACTCACCGCCACCAATGTGGCCGCTCCAGTCGCCGCTCCCGCCACCTCCCTGCTCATCTACAACACGGCCACGGCCGGCGTGGCACCGAACAATGTGCTACCCGGTTTCTACTATTGGAACAGCGCGGCATGGACACCCATGCTCGCCGGCGTGCAGGGCTGGACCGTTCTGGGCAATGCGGGTACAGTGCCCACGACCAACTTCCTCGGCACCACGGACAACCAGGACCTGGTGGTGCGGACCAACAACCTGGAGCGCATGCGCGTGCGCAACAACGGCTACGTGGGCGTCGGGGTGAACCCCACGCTGGCCCAACTCGAGGTGAGCAGCGGGACCACCTTCGACGCCGTCAGCGGTCATAGCTCCAATGTGGGCGGATACCTCGGACGTGAAACGAATATCAGCTTCGGGGTTCCAGCACAGACCCTGCTGGGTGCAGGGGTGTACGCCTCCAACCCCGCGCTCGGGTATACCTCCATGTTCGCCCAAAGCACCGGCGCCGCGAACGTCGCTGCCCTGATCGACTACTCGAGCGTGTGGATCGGCAACTATTCGTACGTGGAGAATGCGGCCAACTATGGCACCAACAGCCCCACGGCCATCTATGGCCAGATGAACCTGACGAACGCGCTGCAAGCCGGGGTCCAACCCGCCATGTGGGGCTATAGCAATCGGGGCACCCTGGCCGGCAACCCGGGCTACACCGTCGGGGGCCTCTTCTTCGCGGACGCTCAGAACCAGGACGCCATCGCCGTATTCGGCTCCACGGGATCCAGCAGCGTGCTGACGCGCGTCGGGGGATACTTCGAGGGCTTCGATTATCCTGGCGTCATAGGGGCTTACGCCTACGTCGGCGGCAGTACCAATGGCGGCGTGACCCTCCGCAAGATCACAGGGACCGGCACGGTGGCGGAGATCGTTCCAACGCCCCAACACGGGCGCGTAACGCTGACCTGCCCCGAATCCCCCGAGTATTGGTACCAGGACTACGGAACCGTACAACTCACCGGGGGGCATGCGCACGTGGATCTGGACCCCATCCTCGCCGGGATCATCGTGGTGGACGACCAGCATCCCGTGCGGGTCTTCTGCACCCCGGTGGATATGCCGATGTTCAACGGCGTAACGGTGACCAACCGTACCGCCACGGGATTCGACCTGGTCGAGCTCAACGGCGGCGACCATAGCGGCACCATCGATTACCACGTGGTGGTGAAGCCCAAG
Organism: Flavobacteriales bacterium; assembly: GCA_017998165.1. Lineage (GTDB taxonomy): Bacteria > Bacteroidota > Bacteroidia > Flavobacteriales_F > PHOS-HE28 > PHOS-HE28. The sequence continues at coordinate 1,935 of JAGODO010000334.1, forward strand.
ACCAACTTCGGCGAGGGGCGCTTCGCCCAAGCTCCCGGCCCCGCTTGGCTCAAACCCGACCAGGAGCCGAGCTCGGCGAAGGCGGCCAACCAGCCGAAAGAGGTCTTCCATTGGCCGACCGACTGGAACGCATACGGCTACGACATCGACAAGGCGGCCGCGCTCGGAACGCGCATGCCCGCCGGACCGCACCAAGGCAAGATCAAGGTGGCCGAAGGCGTCTTCATGGACCATGTGCCCGCATCCCGACCGGGCAAGTGAGCGCCTCCTCCCGCCATCAGGGGATCGGCGGGGGCGATGAAACGCTGTCAACGGTGTACAATAAGGGCGAGCGGAACACGCTGGCCGGCGTGATCACTTCCTGATCGGCCGGAAAAGCGTTGCCGAATCGTTCCTTCAGCACACGCCGCGCCTCCGCTCCGCTGAAGTCCATGTCACCGAAACGCTCCATCGTGCCCACCCGCATGCCCGCACCCCGCTCGTAGATCTTCCACACGAGTTCGCTGCAATAGATGCGCTCCTCGTCCATGTTGAACCAGATGTCGTACGGTCGGCCCATCTCCTTCTCTCCCTCCACCTTCATGGCGGCCAGATGTTCCGCCGAGAGCGGCGCCGTGTCCCTCAAGCGCTTGACGACCACATGGTCGTTCACGCCGTGCTTCACCCACTCCCGGTAAGGCGTCTTGAGCACCGGCCCCACCGCCTCCCAGACCATCGGCTTACCGCCTTCGATGAACACGATGCCGCAATGCGTATAAGGCGAGCGCGTGGCTTGGGAAATGGCCGCGCATTGCATACTGCCGCTGTACTGGAACACGATGTCGCCATCGCGCAATGCCGGCCCGGTGCCTGTCTTTTTCTGCACCTCGGGAAGCCGCCAAGCAAGACCGATAAAACCCAGAGCGGTGATCAGGGAACAAGCCGTGATGGCGAGAAATGGGCGCGGGATGTTCTTCATGGTGGAGGTGATGGAACGTTTCTCACCGCAAGATCCTTGCCCCGAGCGCCGACCATACCGAGATCATCAGCCCGGCCGACCACGTGCCCTTTCCTTCGTGTTCTTCTGCTCCTTGCCGAAGCGACAGTACGGGAGCAGCGAACATGTTCCGCAACGGGGGGCGCTGCGGGTGCAGATCAACAGGCCATGGGCGCGCAATGTGCGCTCCGCCCGCGAGAGCCGGTCGATGTCCGCGGGCAGCAACGCATCCAGGGCGGCCAGCACCGACCGATACGTGCCGGCATAGTCCTTTGCGGGTGTTCCGAAACCCAGACGCATCAACACCCGCAGGCCGTTCGACTCCAGCCCGAAGACCGGGAAGAGTTGTGCATGGAGCAGGATCCTGTCCGCGCCCGGACCACCGATCATCGCGAACTTTTTCAGGCGCCTCCTTGCTTCCGCCACGTTGAGCTTTCCCAGTTCCGAGAGGGTGGCCGCCTGCTCGGACGAATTCCGCATGCGCTGTGCGCGCTCCCTCCAGGCGATGGAGCCGCCCGATCGCGCGATGGTCTCCAGTTCCTTCAAGGGCAACGCGAGGATCCGCTGGGGGTCGAGGGATGTCCTTTTCCTGAGTTCCTTGAACGCGGCGGCACGCACGACATCCGAAGCGAGATACGCCACCTGCTCCCACAGCACCAGTTCGAACGGGTCGCTGCTCACCGGCCGCGCGATCTCCGGATGATGCTCTTCCAACAGGGCGACCAGTCGGGTCCAGGACAAGGGCGCGGCCATGACAACCGAAGCTACAAGCGCCGAGCGCGCTTTGTCGTTCCTTCGCCGCCGATACCCTCCGCGCAGTGATCGTCCACAATCCGCACGATTGGATACGCCCGGTGCTGGACGTACACCGCAGCACCAGCTTCCGCCAGGCCCTGCTGCCCATGCTGGTGATCGGCAGCGTGACGGCCGCGATCGTCTTCGCCGAGATCCGCTGGCTCCGGTTGTCCGCGGGACATCCCCTGCACAACATCACCGTAGTGCATACGCTGCTGGGCTTCGCGATCAGCATGCTGCTGGTGTTCCGCACGAACACCGCCTACGACCGCTGGTGGGAAGGGCGCAAACTGTGGGGCTCACTGGTGAAC
>JAGODO010000335.1 GCA_017998165.1 Flavobacteriales bacterium
CCCGTATGCGACAAGTCGGGTCGATCTCCATGGGCACATGAGCACATGGACACATGCGCACATGGCAAAGCGCCATCTTCGTCCACCCATGGGCACATGAGCGCATGGGAACATGAGCACATGCCACGCAAACCTATCCACCCGCCGGGCGCCGCGAAACCACTCGCCCCGTACACGCCGGCCATCGAGCACAACGGCATCGTCTACCTCAGCGGTCAGATCGCCTTGCGAGGTGATTCCGGAGAACTGGTGATGGACACGATCGAAGCGGAGACCACGCAGGTGATGGAGAACATCGGCCTCCTCTTGCGCGCGGCCGGGCTCGGCTACGATGACCTGTTGAAGGTGACGATCCTGCTGAGCGACATGTCCTTCTACGGCGCGGTGAACACGGTGTACGGTTCCTACTTCAAGGAGGCGCCACCTGCGCGGGAGGCCTATGCGGTGAAAGGGTTGCCGCGCGGGGTGAACGTGGAGATCAGCGGTATTGCGGGGAGGTAGTTGTCAGTTGTCGGTTGTCGGTTGTCAGGCTGGGCGGGAAGCGTGCTGACGAAGGGGGCTTCTAGAGCACCCATAGCGGCCTATCGGCATACTGACCACCGGCAACGCTCAACCGACAACTGACAACCGACAATCGACAACTGACAACCGACAACCGACAACCACACCTCATCCCAGCCCACTGCCCAGCGCACCTATGGCCCGCATCCGGGTGAAGTACATCAGGCACCAGAGTGCGGCGAGCATGAGACCCGGGAAACTGAACAGCTCCGTGCCGGCGATCAGCATGGGCAGCAGGATGCCGAGCAACTGGGCGGTGGTGTAGATGTGGAAGCCATCGCCCTTCAGGTTCCACATGCGCCAAGTGCCGATGAAGCGGACGGCCGTGCGCAGCGCGAACACGCCGAGGAGGGGCGTGCCGTGCTCGTGCAGGAGATCGAGGAAGCCGTGCAGCTTGTCGAGTTGGTCGGGTTCCAGCAACTTGCCGTAGAACGTGTCGGCCATGGCCCGCAGTTCTTCCGGGTCGAGATCCGCCAGACTGAACGAGGCGAAGAAGCCGAGCAGGTACATCGGGAACACGATGCCCTGGTTGAGGAAGCTGAGGACGCAGAGGCGCGTGAGAGCGGGCGGTCGTGCTCGCCCTATCGGGATCGGTGGTATCGGGGCCTGTTCCATAGCGGGCGCGAAAGAAGGCAAATACGGCGGCCGCTCGTGTTCAACGGAGCACGCGCCAATGCACCGCGTACAGGGCAGTGAACGCGAGGGTGAACGCCCCGGTGATCGCGATACTGGCGATGCCGGACAAGGTGGAGGCATCTTCGTACCGCCATATCGCCGCCGTGTAGAGCAGGCCAGCGAACAGGAAAAGCCACAAGCCCGTCCGCTTCATGCGCCACAGCCACACGGCTCCCCAGATGCTCATCAACGCGCAGAGCATCGTGGCCCACCCTGTGGACGGGGCCAACGCGCGCTCCCGTTCATTCTGCACCATCACATCGGGAATGGAGATGTCGATGTCCACCTCTTTCGATCGGAGACTTACACCGGCTCCGTGCTGTGCTTCGTGATCGTCAGCATCTGCAGACTCCCGAGCGGCGTGGGATGGTGCCAGCCCCAAGGCGAGTTGGGCGCCCCCGATCAACTGCACACCCATGGCCAGCACACTCACGATACAGAGCACTGCGAGCAACAGCGGTCGTTTCTCTTTGGGCGCGGTATGCGCATCGGCCTGGCCGCCGTTGGTGTTCATCGCAGGTGCTTGAGGTTCAACGCGAACAGCACGCCGAGCCCGGCCCAAAAGACGCCCACAAGGCCGAAGAGGAGAATAGCCGGGATCGTCGGGGTAAGCCAGAAGAAGGGGGCTATGAAACCCGCGACCTGCGCGAAGACGAAGAGCCAGAACCCACTGCGGCGCGATCGCCACATCAGCCATGCTGCGACCGCGTTCAACAGCTGATAGAGTATCGAGATCAGGTTCAGTGGCAGGGCATGGACGGCGGATTCCTCCATCGCGCGCTCGGTGCCTGCCAGCGCGGCGATCATCATGGGCGCGCCGTCGTCGTCAGGCTCGAGGTTCGCCCGGGCTTCGGCGTTCGCCGCTCGTTGGTCTTCGAGGTCGCGAAGCGGTTTGTCCGTGAAGATGTTCAACGCGCATTGCCAGAGCGCCCACGCGCAGAAGAGCCAGGTGAACACACAGAGTACACTCAGGAAGAGCGGTCTTTTCGGCGTTGTGGTGGCGTCGCTCATGTTCAGGGATCTTTCAGGACGGCCGTGGTCATCGCAGTCGCTCCGCACGGTCATGCCAACGTCCGTTGAGGCCGGATCAACGCATGTGTTTCAGGTGGAGCGCATACAGAACGAGAAAGACGAGCCCCACCACGCCGACCAGGATCATGTTCACCGATATGATCGCATTATCGCCGCCGACGAGCAGGAATGTCCCGGACCACCCGCCGGCCGAAGCCACGGTATAGAGCCCAAAGCCGGCTTTCCGCAGGTTCCACATGAGCCATACGGCGAGGAGACTGATGCAGGAGCCGCCTATCGAAAGATACCCGCGTGGTCTGGCGGAGGCCAGGTTGCGTTGCTGACCTTCGATGTTGGCTTCCTGGGTCGTGGCGTACCAGCGATTCGCGGCCAAAGCCTCGGGTCCCATCTCTTCCTTCTTCCTTTCAAACTCGGCCTTGGTGGTGGAGAGCATCCATTCGGGGAAAGAAGTGAACGCGTTCAATACTCCGCTTACGAATTGGATTCCGCCGAACAAAAAGCTGAGCGCGCACAGCCAAGTCAGCAGCACCGGCCTTTTCCGGTGCTCTTGATCAACAACGGGCGGATCGAGGTGCGTGTGGTCCAATGCTGGGTACTGGTGCTTCCGAATGTAGTGTGGTTCTTGCCCATGTGGCAGCGGTCAAACCCAGTGGGCCGGTTACCGCATGTGTTTGAGGTGGAGCGCGTACAGAACGAGGAAGGCGAGTCCGACCAAGGCCTTGACTATCGTGACGACCGATGTGATCGAATACTCGCCGCCGTAGAGCAGGAATGTCCCGGTCCATCCACCAGCAGAAGCGATGGCATAGAGCCCAAAGCCGACTTTCCGCAGGTTCCACATGAGCCAAACGCCCAAGATACTCAGGGTGTACGCGCTCATTACAAGATATCCGCGTGACTTGGCGGAGGCGAGGTCGCGTTCCATCCCAGCTATATTGGCTTGTTGGGACATCGTGTACAAGCGATCCGCGCCCTCGACTTCAGGTCCTATCTCCTCCTGTATCTCTTCGAACGTAGCCTTGTTCGTAGAGAACATCCATTCGGGGAACGAAGTGAACGCGTTCAATACTCCGCTTACGAATTGGATGCCACCGAACAGGAAGCTCAGTACACACAGCCAAGTCAGCAGCACCGGCCTTTTCCGGTGCTGCTGATCGGTAGCGTGTGTATCGGCGCTCATGGACGGAGAGCCCATCAGCTCATGTGCTTCGTCTGGGTGTAGTAGAGCGCCAGGAACACAAGGGGCACCGCGAAGCTGAACAGACCACCTGCGGAGCTATCGAATTTGCCGCCCATCAGGAACGGCGCGACGATGCCGGCCACGGCGCAGGCGGCATAGATGTAGAAGCCCATCTTGCGCAGTTTCCACATCATGATCACGCCTACCAGGGAGATCAGGGAGAACACGATGGCCATCAGCATCTGGCTGGCGAGCTGACCGGCGGTGAGGCCGGACTCCTCGATCTTGGCCTGCAGTTCTTCGATGGATGCCTCAGCTCCAGCGTCGCCGGTCTGGGCGACCATCTCTTGGAGTGTTCCACTGGCGAACATCTTCATGCTCATGTACCCCAACAGCCCGAACATGACCATGATGCCGATGCCGACGAAGCTGAGGATGCAGAGTACGGTGAGAAGCGTGGGGCGCTTGGCGGCGCCGGTGACCGGGTCGATCATGAGGAGATATGTTGGTTTGGTGGGTGGTGCGCGGTCACATCATCATGGCGCCGAGGCC
>JAGODO010000058.1 GCA_017998165.1 Flavobacteriales bacterium
AGGCATTTCCGTTATCACCATCGGATCCTCGCCGTACGGGTCCAAACTGTACATGTTCTGGTAGCCGTCGCAGTAATAGTAAACCCCGTTGTCGGTATCGATGCTCGAGCTTGGGCCGGGGAATGTCATGCCGGTGAAGGGCATCAGCTCCAACGCCACCAAGGTTTCCGTGGCCACGTCATAAGAAGCGAAATTCCAGACACCCGGCGACTCGTTCTCTATGCCGAACAGCTTATCGCTGAGCTGCGCTTGGACGTGGGGGGTGAACAAGGCCAGAGCGAGGATCGTGCAGTGTCGGATCATGGCATCTCTTTTTGCTGAGGAGATCTTCGGGCCGTGTTGCCCGAACAACGAACGTACGTGCAACTTCCCTTGTTCGTGTCTTGATGTCCAATAACCCGGTGCGCGTGTGCCCTGCGCGTACATCCGCCCAGGAGGAGGCCGCAGGGTCCCGATCCTTTTGAACGTATAGCGTTGGGCGGAGCCCCTACGGGAGTTGGAGCCGGTACCTGCCGACATATCCAAGGACGCGGCGTGCGAACACCTGCGACCCGTCCCGGATAGTACCGTCAACAGGCCGCTACGGCTTCCGCATCAGCGCCACCAGGTTCCGGCCCAGGATCGCCAAGCAGCCACCGATGCCCAGCAGGGTCAGCTGCACCACCGGCCGTATCGCTTCACTCCCGCCGATGCGGCTGTAGTTGCCGATGAAGAGCATGAGGAAAATAGCCGGCAGAGCGAACTGGCGGAAACGGGAACTGCTATCCATGGTGGGTGGTTTGAGCAAACCTACCATTGCTGACGATAGCGTGATCACACGCTACCGCCAGTCTTCCCCTCGTTGTCGCCAGTGTTCGGCTCGCGCCACAACGCAAGCGAGGCGGTCACTGGTGACCCCGATCTGGTGCGAGCGTCTTCAGGTCGGGCAGCTGACCGAAGGTGAGGTGCACACGAGCGCCGATGCACGCGCTATCGGCGGGCCACGAAAACGATCAGGCCTGCGACATCAGAGGGGCAGTCCCATCAGCCGCGTCAAGGAGGGTTTGGCCAGGCACTCGGCCATGGCCGCCTCCCATTCCTGTTGCTTGCCGCTGATCAGGCCATGGTTGGTCTGCCGGTCATAGGCGCGTTGAATGGCCCCGGCCCGCGTGGACAAATGTGTCCGGATGAGCTTCCTGTAGGCGGCCATGAGCTTATTATAGGACTTGGCTGAAAGCCCTTGCAGCTCGCGGCACAGCGCACGCGCGCACACGACACCCACATGGTAATGCAGTTGTTCATGGGCCAGCAGGGCGCTGGTCTTGTCCGCGCTCCGTTCCACGGAGGCCGCCACATGGATGCGGATGGTGAGGTTCTCGGGCAGGAGGAATCTCTTTTCCACCACCCTGCGCGGTATACGCGCGGGGGCGAAGGAAGACGCGTAGCCGGCCCGGGCGATGGCGGGTCCGGGGATCTTGGCGACCTCATGGAAGTCGGACCACTCCAGGGTGGCTTTCGCTGGGTTGACTCGGATAGGCATGGTATAGTGCTTTAGGGGTTCAGGTATGATCCGTTCTTCGCTGATGCTGTTGCGAAACTGCGGAGCACACATGGAAAACGACGCGCGATCGAGCAAGTGGCTGTGCGGGGTCTCCTGGCGGTGGCGGATCACCGGCCGACGGTAGCCCCCCCGTTATCGCCAGTGTTCCCCCGATCGTCGTCAGTCTTCGACTTGCGCCGCGACGCGAGCGAGGCGGTCTCTGGTGCTAACAAAGGCAGCTTTCCCCGCCCGCGCTCGCGTATTCCGCGAGTGCGCCAACATCCATCGGACTGCACCGGTATCCCGGTCCTATCAAAGCTCCCGGCCGGTCTTCACCACCGCAACACCCGGTGGAGGGTGATATGCGCACACGCCTCCCGGAGAGAGAGCCTACCGCTTCTTCTTCCCGAACCAGCGCGCGTGCAGCGATGGTTTGCGCGGCGAGCCGTCGTCGCTGCCGAGCACATAGCCGAAGGGCTTCAGGCCCGGCACATGATCGAAGGCCACCTTGAGCACGGCCGTGAGGGGGATGGCCAGGAACATGCCCGGTATGCCCCAGAGCGCGCCACCGATCATTACCACGATGATGGACACCAGGGCGTTCAGCTCCACGCGCGAAGCCACCACGTTGGGCACGATGAAGTTGTTGTCGATGAACTGCACGGCGCTGTAGAGCGCCAGCACCCACAACGCGGCGCCGGGGTCCATGGTGGCCAGGGCGATCACCATGGGCAGCACGGTGGCGATGATCATGCCGATGTACGGGATCAGGTTGAGCACGGCGGCGATAACGGCGAGCAGCAACGCGTACGGCACACCGATGATGAGCAAGCCGACAAAGTTGAGCACGGTAACGATTCCCGCCTGCAGGATCAGGCCGATCAGGTAGCTCTGCGCAACACCCTTCGCACCTTGCAGCATGTGGTGTACGGCCCCCAGCTGTGTTGGGCTGAACAACTGATCGATGAAGGTGAGCAGCAGCCGCTTGTAGAGGAGGAAGAGGAAGGTGAACACCGGCAGCAGGAAGGCGAAGGCGAACACGCTGCCCATGGTGATGAGGGCACCGCCCACCAGCGCGCCGCCCCGGGTCATGCTCTCCTTCTTCGCCGTGGCCAGCGCGTCGTCCACGGTCTTGGTATCCATGTCCGTGCGCGAGAGCACCCACGCCTCCAGTTTCCCGCCCAGTGCGCCCACCTTCGCCTCCAGGCCCGGCAAGCTCGCGCTGAAGTGCGCGGCCTGTGTGAGGATGAAGTAGGATAGCCCGGCCGCGCAGGCCATGGCCAGCACCACGGCGAGGGCGATGGCCACCAAGCGGTTCAGCCCGTGGCGCACGAGGAAGTTCACCAACGGGTTCAGCAGCAGGGCCAGCAGCAGCGCGAAAAGCAAGGGCACCACGATGGGCTGCGCCTGCACAAGGCCATAAACGAACGCGACCAGGCCCAGCACGATGAGCGCGAGCTTCTGATACACCGGTTGGATCACATGCGGATGCGTGGTCGTGGCGGGTTCGTTCATGGCGCAAGGTGAGCGGTGATCAACGCTGCCCTGCCAAGGTATCCGGTTATGATCCCCGCAGGGCGATCCCATCAGATGCCCGGCTGTTTGCCCCTCGTTGTCGCCCGTGTTCGGCTCGGGCCGTAACGCAAGCGAGGCGGTCACTGGTGACCTACCAGTCCCGGAACACGAGCTCCGTTCAGGAAGACGGGGTAGCTCCTACTGTGCATGAGCAACGCGCAATATTCCCGCCCCTCCGCAGTTCCTTTGCATGCGGCGAAAGACCCTTTCGATGCGGCTTGTCCTTGCGCTAATGATCATCGGTGCCCAATGGGCGGGGTTGAGCGCGTCCGCCCAAGAGCACCCCTTCCTGGCCGGGTATGAGCTGACCGAGTTGGAAGGCCGCGTGCGCATCTCCTGGACGATCGTAGGCGGCAGCACGTGCAACGGCCAGGATGTGGAGCGTTCGCTGAACGGCATCTCCTTCACCTCCATCTACCGGGTGGACGGCATTTGCGGGAGCGTTTCCGAACCGGTGCCTTACGAATGCGTGGACGTGGCGCCGCCGGAACTGAGCGAATTGTACTACCGGGTGAAGCTGGGGCTGGACGGGTACAGTTCGGTGAAGTCCATCGCGTTCGACCAGATTACCACGTCCGACCAACGGTTCTACCCATCGCCCACGACCGGCGCCGCCACGCTGGTGCTGCGGGTGGCTTCCGGCACGGGCGTGACCTTGCAGGTGTGGGATGCGGCCGGTCGCGTGGTCCTGGAACGCTCCGGCCTGACGGGGCCCTCCATCCCGTTGGATGTGTCCGGGCAGCGAGCGGGGGCTTATACCTATCGAGCGATAACGCCGGGCCGGGCTTACACGGGGCGCTTCGTGAAGGAATAGGACGTAGCGGCTTGGCGGAACGGCGTCCCCTGCGGGATGCAACCGCCCCGCCCTGCTGGACGTCCTAGCACCGTTCATCCCCTCATGAAGCGCGCACTCCTCCTCCTCGTCCTCTTCATCCACCTCTTCCGCGGCTCGGCGCAATTGATGGTCTATGGCATCGGCGACCCGGCAACGGCGGCGCTCGCCCATTTGAACGGTGCGAACGTGCTGCTGACGAACGCCATCAGCCAGACGATCGATCCGCAACAGGTGGGCGTGTTCAGCGACCCTACGGCGAGCATCGGGCTGGACAGCGGACTGGTGATCAGCACAGGGATCATCTACGGACTGCTCGGTCCGAACAACATACCGAACATGACCTTGGGCGGCGGGTTCTTCGCCTCGGATCCCGATCTGTCGTTCATGAGCCTGCTCACCGCGAGCGTTATCGGCGACCCCGGTATCCTCCAGATGGACCTCGTTCCCCAAGGCGACACGTTGGAGGTGCGCTACGTGTTCGGCTCAGAGGAATATGACGAATACGCATGCAGTGACAAGGATGACCGCCTCGGCATGTTCCTGAGCGGACCCGGCCTTGCGGGAACGTTCTCCAACGGCGCGATCAACATGGCCACACTGCCCATCAGCGGACTGCCCGTTACCGTGAACACGTTGAACCGCGGGGTTGCGGGTTCCGAGGGCGCCCTGGGGCTTTGCGGCATGAACGCGGGTTGGGAGCAGGACACCATCTACTACATCAACAACGACTTCGGCACGGGCACGCAGCTGGATGGCTATACCGTGGTCCTAACCGCTCGGGCCGTGGTGGTGCCGGGCCTGATGTACCATTTGAAGATCGCCATCGCCGATGTGAACGACGGCAATTTCGATTCGGCGGTCTTCTTGCCCGAGGGTGCCATCCGCTGCACGGACCTGTCCACCGCGGTGGTGGCGCCTGCCGGTCCCGACCCTGGTCTCCGGTATGACCCGAACACCGGTACCCTCCATTTGCGGAGTTCGGTCACCGGGGGAGGTCCGGCGCTGATCGAAGTATTCGACGCGACCGCCCGCCTGCTGGAGCGGACCACCGCCTTGAGCGATGGTCCGATGTGGAGCGCGCATCTGGAAAGCCGCCCCACGTCCATGTTCCTCGTGCGCGCCAGCTGGCCCGGTGGCACGCTTGCGCGGAGGTTGTTCGTGCCCTGATATCGATCGAGGGACCGACGGGGTGGTCCTTCCCCGGCGCCCCGCTTCAAGTACTACTTGAATACCGGGAACAGGGGTGGTCGATACCGGTCTGTCGGCGTTGTAGCGACTTTCGTCGCGGATATCCGGTACGCTCGTCTGTTTTCTTTGGCGAATACTGTTGCAAAGATCGGTTCCACATCGATCTTTGTACCCATGGCGAAGAAGAACCAATCCGAAAAAGACGGTATGTCCCTGCCCGGCGCTTTCCAGCGCATGTTGCAGCAGCCGGACATCTGGGGCCCGCTTAAGCTGGCCAAGCAATCGATTCTGAACATGCGTGTGCGGATGAACAAAGGCGATCATCCGACGCGCGACCTGATGCATGACTGGCTGGGCCGCGCCGGCTGGAAGTGCATGGTGGAGGAAGTTTGGGGCCCCGGCCCGAAGTGGAAGCCGAAGGCACCGGTGGGTCGTGGCCGCCCGAAGGGCAGCGCGAAACCCGCGAAGGCCGCCAAGCCATCCCCGAAAAAAGGGAAGAAAGGCAAGAAGCGCTGACCGAGATCCGTAGTGCGACGCCCCGTGGCCCTTGGGTCCCGGGGCGTCGTCATTCAATACCCCAGGGTCGGGAAGCTGCGGGGATCACTTGGGGCGCACCATGAGCAAGGTGCTTGTTGAGTCCACGTCGTAATCCCTCAGCGTGGCGATGCTGAGCTGCACAGTGCGCCCTTTCACGGGACCATTGAGCTCGTAGTACAAGCTGTCGTCCGTTCGGCGGCTGTGGCTGAAGTCCACATCAAGGCTGTCCATTCCGGTGCGCAATGCGGCCAGGTCGAGCTTCATCGCATCCATGGCTTCCTGCGCTTGTGGTGTCGCCCGGATGAGCGTGCTCTTCATGCGCAGTCGCACACGCGCATCAGGAGCCCAAGCGGTGTTGGTGCAGCTCTTGCCGAAAATGGCGAAGGACAGCAGTGTTCCCAGGCCGAGGCCGAGGATGAACAAGCGCAGGCGGCGGGTGAAGGTCATGGGGTCAGGGGTTCATGTGCGCATGTGAACATGTGCTCATGCGACCATGGCATCGCCGACGTCCGGGTAGGCGTTTGTCGCCATCCATGGATAGCATGTGCGGACAGGGCATCAGGTTCTCTTGCGCTGCTGGTTGAGCCGTTGCTTTGTGGTCGACAGGATACTGTTGAACAGCGGGAACAAGCGCTTGGTGCGGGCTACGAGTTCGGGATCATGCGGGTAGTGCGCTTTCAAGTGACACAGCGCAAGGCGGTAGTCCGTCTCCTCCAATTCCTTGTGGGCGATCTTCATCTTATGATGGAAGTCCGCAAGGCTCTCAGCACCTTGCCCTTCACGTGTGTGTGAACCTACCGAAGTTCCGCTGCGGAGTATCTGGTCCGCGAAGGTCGCGTTCCGTTTTTCCAGCACCTCCGCATAGTCCATCACCCTGCTCGCCAGATCGAAGGTCTCCTCCACCACCGGGTTCCGCGGCCGGTGAGGTTGTCCATAGGAGCCAGGAGGTTCGGCGACCACCCATTCAGCAGGCCAGAACGACCGTAGCCATTCATCGGCATCGAAGTTCTCTTCCTCCATCATCGCGGGCTTTGTTCTGCTTCAATGCGCTCATGAGCACATGGTCGCATGGGCATATGGGCATATGTCAGAACGCCGCGAGGAGAATGTCCAGGTCCTTGTAGGGCAATCTGAACGCCTCACTGAGCACCTCACTGGTGAGTGCACCGTTGAAGAGGTACACACCGTGCCGCAAGCCGAGGTCCCGCTTGATGAGTTCTTCGAAGCCGCCGACATCGCCCATGCCCAGGAGCAGCGGTGCGAAGATGTTGGTGAGCGCGTAGGTAGCGGTGCGGGGCACGCGGCTGGCGATGTTGGGCACACAGTAGTGTACCACGCCGAACTTCTTGAACACCGGGTCGCTGAGGTTGGTGATGCGGCTGGTCTCGAAGCAGCCGCCGCGATCGATGCTCACGTCCACGATCACGCTGCCATTCTTCATTTCACGCACCATGTCCTCGTTCACCACCATGGGCGTTCGGCCGTGCTCCGGGCGTAGCGCACCGATGGCCACATCGGCCTGTTGCAAGGCGCGCTTCAGTTCGTCGGGTTGGATGACGCTGGTGTAGATGCGCTGCGACAGATCGCTCTGCAAACGGCGCAGGCGGTAGATGCTCTTGTCGAAGACCTTCACGCTGGCCCCCAGTCCGAGCGCCGCGCGCGTGGCGAACTCGCCCACGGTACCGGCACCGATGATCACCACTTCGGCGGGTGCCACACCGCTGATGCCGCCGAGCATGAGACCCGGGCCGCCCTTGTCCATGCTCATGTATTCCGCGGCGATCTGCACGCTGGTGTTGCCGGCGATCTCGCCCATGGCCCGGATGATCGGGTAGATGCCCTCGCGGTCCTTGATGAAATCCCAAGCGACCGCGGTCACCTTCTTGTCCATCATCTTGCGCAGCGTGTCCTTGGGCTGCGTGGTCATCTGCAAGGCGCTGATCAGGATCTGCTTGGGGCGCAACAGCTCGATCTCCTTCAATCCAGGGGGCGCCACCTTCAGGATGAGGTCCGCCTTGAACACTTCTTCGGCGCTTTCGGCGAGCATGGCGCCGGCCTCGGTGTAGTCGTTGTCCTGGAACTGCACGGCCTCGCCCACGCCGCGTTCCACGACCACATCGTTGCCCCTGCCCACGAGCACCGCGACGCTCGAAGGCGTGAGCGGCACGCGGTGTTCCTGGAACGTGGTCTCCTTGGGGATGCCGATGAAGAGGCTCTTGTTCCGTGTACCGACAGCCAAGGCCTGCTCCTGGGGCGAAAGCGCGACCTCGCGCGCCAGTTGTTTCAACAGTTCGGAACTGGTGCTCATAGCGCGAGTTCAACGGTTCGATCGCCGGAAGCGGCCACTTTCATGCGCACGCGCACCGCGTCGTGCGGCAGAAGGTTCTTCGCCAGTTCGGGCCATTCCACGAAACAGTACTTGCCGCTGTCGAGGTATTCGGTGAAGCCGATGCCATCGAGTTCGGCGACGTCCTTCAAGCGGAACAGGTCGAAATGGTAGACCGTCTCGTTGTCAGCGGTGTGGTACTCGTTGACGATGCTGTAACTGGGGCTTCCTGTGCCCTGCTCCACGCCGAGCTCCACGCACATCGCCTTGATGAGGGTGGTTTTGCCGGTACCGAGGTCGCCGTGGAAAGCGAACACGCGACGTTTGCCGCAGGCATTGAGCATGGCGGCGGCGAGGTCCGTGGCCTCATCCGCGTTGTGGAGCTGCATCAGTGTGCTCATCCGGGTGGAAGCGGTAAGCGTGTATGTGTCATCGCGGTTTCAACTGGATCACCGGCACGAGCATCTCTTCCATGGAGATGCCGCCGTGCTGGAAGGTGTTCCGGAAGAAGTTCACGAAGTGGTTGTAGTTGTTCGGGTACACGAAGTAGAAGTCGCGCTTGGTGAACACGTACACCGTGCTGACGTTGGCGCGGGGCAGCAGTGCTTTGGCGGGGTCCTTCACGGCGAACACGTCCTTCGCCTCGTAGGTGAGGTTCTTGCCGTGCTTGTAGCGCAGGTTGGTGTTGGTATTGCGGTCGCCCACCACCTTGCTGGGCTGGGTGACGCGGATGGTACCGTGGTCCGTGGTGATCACCAACCGGCAGCCCTTCTCGGCGATGAACTTCATCATGTCCAGGAGCGGGGAGTGCTCGAACCAGCTCTTGGTGAGGGACCGGTAAGCGGGCTCATCCTCGGCCAGTTCGCGGATGATCTCCATCTCCGTACGGGCATGGCTCAGCATGTCCACGAAGTTGTAGACGATCACATTGAGCGGGTTGTCCATCAGGGTATGCATGCTCTCGGCGAGCTTCTTACCTGCGGTGATGTTCGTGATCTTGTGGTAGCTGTGCTTCACGTTCTTGCCGAGGCGCTTCAACTGGTCGGCGAGGAACTCGTCCTCGTTCGCGTTCTTGCTTCCTTCTTCGTCCTCGTTGATCCACTTGCCGGGGAAACGCCGCTCGATATCGGCGGGCATCATGCCGGCGAACAACGCATTGCGGGCGTACTGCGTGGCCGTGGGCAGGATGCTGTAGAACATGCCCTGCTCTTCCACCTTGAAGTACTCGCTCACGATCGGTTCGATCACGCGCCATTGGTCCAGCCGCAGGTTGTCGATCAACAGCATGAAGAGCGGCGACTGTTTCTCGTCGATCAGTGGTGCCACCTTGGCCTTGAAGACATTGTGCGACTGTAGCGGCGCATCCTTGGAGTTGCCGCTCAACCAGTTGATGTAGTTGTTCTCCACGAAGCGGCAGAAGAGGTCGTTCGCTTCGGCCCACTGGCTGCGCAGGATCTCGGCCATGCTCTGGTCCGGATTCGCGCTCAGCTCCAACTCCCAGCGCACGAGCTCATCATAGAGCACCATCCAATCATTGGCGCTCAGGCGGTCGCTCAGGCGCATGCCCAGGCGCCCGAAGTTCTGCTGGTAGCTGGTGTTGGTCTTCTCGCTCACCAGTCGTTTGCCGTCCAGGTGCTTCTTCAGGGCCAGCAGGATCTGGTTGGGGTTCACCGGCTTGATCAGGTAGTCGCTGATCTTGCTGCCGATGGCCTCCTCCATGATGGTCTCCTCTTCGCTCTTGGTGATCATGATCACCGGTGTGCGGGCCGACATGTTCTTGATCCGGGTGAGGGTTTCCAGGCCACTGAGGCCCGGCATGTTCTCATCGAGGAAGATGATGTCGAACTCCTGCTTGCCCACCAGGTCCACGGCATCCAGGCCATTGTTCACGGTCCTCACGTCGTAACCCTTCTGCTCGAGGAAGAGAACGTGGGGTTTCAGCAGATCGATCTCGTCGTCGGCCCAGAGGATGCTCGGGTTCATCAGGAGGTTGGCTTTGTGTCCGGAGAGAACGCGCCGATACGGGATGGAGTGTGCCGGAAAAGCCGTCTATTTTCGGTGCGTGAAAGTAGTCCCTTTACCGCCGCCTCCCGGAGTGCCGCGCCGGACGCGATATTGGAGGTTGGTTGTCGGTTGCCGGTTGTCCGTTGTCCGTCGCAACGTGAAGAGTGCTGACGGACGGTCCGCTGACGGTGCATGGTCGTCGGCCTACAGCCATTAAGGAAGGCAGACCAGATATCCTGCGCGTGGGAAAGCGATGGACCCGGACGTCAGCATGAACAGCCCGACAACCAACAACTGACAACTGACCCCGTGGCCCCCCGCAACAAGATCCTGAACGACCCGATCTACGGGTTCATCACCGTGCCACACCCGGTGGTGCTGCGGCTGATCGATCATCCGTGGTTCCAACGGCTGCGCTACATCAAGCAGCTGGGGCTTTCACACCTGGTATACCCGGGCGCGCTGCACACGCGCTTCCACCACGCGCTGGGCGCGATGCACCTCATGGGCCAGGCCATCGGCACCCTGCGGTCGAAGGGCCACGCGATCAGCGAGGAGGAGGCGCTCGGCGCGCACATCGCCATCCTGCTGCACGACATCGGGCACGGTCCCTTCAGCCATACACTGGAGCACAGCCTGGTGGAAGGCATCGACCACGAGGGCATCAGCGCCCTGGTCATGGACGCCTTGAACGCTGAGATGGAAGGTGCGCTGACGATCGGCCTGTCCATCTTCCGCAACACGTATCCGCACCACTTCCTCCACCAGTTGGTGAGCGGCCAACTGGACGTGGACCGCATGGACTACCTGAACCGCGACAGTTTCTACACCGGCGTGAGCGAGGGCGTGATCGGTGGCGACCGCATCATCAAGATGCTGGAGGTGGTGAACGATCCGGAGGCGCCGGGTCTGCGCAGCAAATTGGTGGTGGAGGAGAAAGGCATCTACAGCATCGAGAAATTCCTTGTCGCACGGCGCCTGATGTACTGGCAGGTGTACCTGCACAAGACGGTGGTGGCCGCCGAGTGCATGTTGCAGGAAGCGTTGCGTCGCGCGCGAACATTGGCCACGAGCGGAACGCCCGTCTTCGGCTCCCCTGCCCTGCGCCGGTTCCTGGCCGCGCCGCACACACGCAAGGACTTCGAGGACCCCGCGGTGCTGCACGATTTCCTGAAACTGGACGACCACGACATCATGGGTGCGGTGAAAGTGTGGGCCGATCACCCGGACAAGGTGCTCTCCGCCGTGTGCAAAGACCTGGTGGAGCGGCGCACCTACCGCATCCGCCTGCAGGACAGACCGTGGGATGCGCAACGGATCCTCGACCTCAAGCAAGCCGTGGCGAAGAAACTCGGTGTACCGCTCGCGGAGTGCGACCACTTCGTGCTCACGGACCGCATCGTGAACAACGCGTATGACGCCACGCAGAACCGCATCGAACTGCTTTACAAGGATGGCAGTCTGCGCGACATCGCCGAGGCGAGCGACAATCTGGGTATCCAGGCCTTGAGCCGGCCGGTGGAGAAGTGGTACCTGGCCTACCCACGGTGGATGGGGAGCGAGCGGTTCGAGTGAGGCAGCAAGGTGCGCGAACGCATCGTCTACCTTTCGCTGACAGAGCCGACCATGACCTTATCACTACCCCCCCACTTCGTCCTCGCATCGTTCACGGTCCTCACTTCACTGGGTGCCACAGCCCAGGACTTCGCACCCTTCACATCCGAAAGCCGCAAGCTCTTCGCCACTGCGGCCCACGATCGGGTCTTCAGCCTCGCATTCGACTCGACAGCATCGAGCGGCGATACCGCCTTCTACTACAATTTCCATACGAAGCGGGATACGCTCCTGCCGAGCAACTGTGGGTGGTGGACAGGACAGGTATGCTGGCCCATGGACCAACCGACCTGGGCCGGCGAGGAGATCAAGGTCGCGCCGAACGGCACGCACATCTTCCACAGCGCGTTCGAGTACGATGATCCGGTGACCCTGGAGTTCTCCACCGTACCGGGGAGCGAAACGTTCATGGCCTCGTCCATCGACCAGGAATTCCTGATGGCCTACGACGGGACATTCACCATGGACATCCTGGGCCAGACCGAGGAAGTGCGCCAGTGGACCATCCTGCACCAGGACCAGTTCGGCAACGCGATCGCTTCACCGCTGAACGGTGCGCACATCCGCGTAGGCGAGAACCTGGGGTTGCTCGACTTCTTCCGTGTGGACTCCTTCCCGCTCATACTGGAACCCATTTCACTTGTCGGACAGTTTGAACCTCAGCTCGGACTTCACGAGGTCACACCGGCGGTCCTGGAGGACCACCAACCGGGCGACGAGGTCCAGTTCCACGAGACGTATGACCTGCACATCGGTCCGCCGTGTGCCGACTACGACCGCTACCGGAAATACGTGTACCTGAGCCGGCAGGACACGCCGACGGAGGTGACCTATTCCGTACACCAGGAAGTCTTCAATGCGGACGGTACCGGCCTCGTGGTGGACACGGTCACGCTCACGTTCGACCGGACCACCATCCTCGGAACGATCCCGTTCGAGCAGTTCAACGGGGCCTGGCCGCACCTGCACGAAGCGAGCTATTGCGGCATGCCGCTTTGGACGCTCACGCAACCCTTGCACAACGGCATCGACTATTGCGCGGACGAGAACTGCTGGGGCGGCACGGATACCGGAGGCCCGCCCGTGGAGGGTGCGAACACCTACGTGGTCGGGCTAGGCACCTTCGACCGCGTGGAATTCGTCTCTGGAATGCCCGGTCACACCCTGCACTATTCGATGGTCTACTTCAAGAAGAACGGAACCGAGTGCTTCCAGGAGGTGATGATGGGCTCCGAGCAGGCCGGTGCGGCAGTTCCATCCTTCCTGTTCTCGCCGAATCCGACCACCGGTCTGGTACGCATTTCATCGCGCAGACCGGTAACGAGCGCGGAGGTGATCGATGCGCAGGGGCACTTGGTCACCGCCACCGCGCTGAACGCGGCCCGGAGCGAGCTCGACCTGGGCACATCCGCCGAGGGCCTTTACTTGGTGCGCCTGCGGTTCGTTGATGGATGTGTTGTTACTGAGCGTGTGCTGCTCCGACGGTAGCGCCCCACCAAGCAGTAATTTCGCGCGGCATACGCCCAACGCGCAACGCCCATGAACACCAACTGGTCCAAGATCCTGCTCTTCTCCCTGCTCTCCTTCGCACTCGGCTTCCTGCTTGCCCGCACCTGTTGCCGGGGCGGTCACGGCGGTTGTGGAAAGGGCGATGCCGGATGCCATGGCCAGAGCATGTGCGATCACGGCGGCGGTTGCTGCTCCGAAGGCGGCGGCCACTGCGACAAAGAAGGCTGCGACCACAAGATGGGCGGGGCCTGTTGCAGGGGCGACATGCATGGCGAGGGCAAGGGCGCGTGCTGCAAGGGCGGTCACGAAGGCGCTTCCTGCCAGATGGGCATGGGCGAGGACAAGGTGCATGTGATCATCGACGGCCTCAAGGAGAAGAACTTCCAAGGCGACACCACCATCCCCATCGACGGCGGCACGGTACACGTGAACCGCACCGGTGACAAGATGGAAGTGAAGGTGGAGATGAAGGACAGCCTGAAGGTGGAGGAGAAGACCGTGGAGGTCCACGCCCATTGATACGGCGCGATGAAGACGGGGGCGGCATGGCTCCAGATCACCGCAGGCGTGATGCTCGGTGGTTGCCACTACAACATGGAGATGCACCGCCTGACGCAGGACCGCAAGCTCTATGATGACCTGTGCGGGCGGGGTTCGAACGTCTGGCGCATGTATTACCAAGGGACGGACTCCGGGTTCCACCGTTTCTTGGTGAACGAAATGGACCGCTGGGCACCGGTCCGCATACCCATCGCGCAGATCGACATGAGCGAACCCCTTCCAGTACCAATCCCGGACAGTCTTCAAGGCTACTACTGTGTGGACCCTTGCAAGGCTTGGACACGGGTGAACGGCTCCTGCTGGCTGGGTTCGGCTCGGCAGTAGCCGAAAGGGCCGCGCGCTTGGCCGGTTCTATCTTCGCGGACTTCCGCGAAAAGGACCTATGCAGTTCTCCGCCGCCCAGATAGCCGAACTCCTCGATGGGGAGGTGGACGGTGACGCGCAGGTACTGGTGAGCGACCTGGCCAAGATCGAGGAGGGCAAGCCGGGCACGCTGACCTTCCTGGCGAACCCGAAGTACACGGAGCACCTCTATTCCACCGCCGCGAGCATCGCCGTGGTGGACCGGGTTTTCCAGCCGACCCGGGCCCTGCCCAAGCGGCTCACCCTCATCCGTGTGGAGGATCCCCGCGCCTGCTTCAGCCGGTTGCTGAAGATGAACGAGGACCTGCAATACGATAAGCGCGGGATCGAGCAGCCGAGCTTCGTGAGCCCCAAGGCGAAGGTGGCCCCCGGCGCCTACATCGGGGCGTTCAGCTACGTGGGCGACGGCGCGGTGATCGAGGACGACGTGAAGATCTTCCCGCACTGCACCGTGGGCGATGGTGCGCGCATCGGCAAGGGCACGCGCCTGCATGCCAACGTCACCGTCTATCACCGCAGCGTGATCGGTGAGCGGTGCATCATCCATAGCGGCACGGTGATCGGCGCTGACGGCTATGGCTTCACCACCAACGCACAAGGCGAGCAGGAGAAGATGCCGCAGGTGGGCAACGTGATCATCGAGGACGACGTGGAGATCGGCGCGAACTGCACCATCGACCGCGCCACGCTGGGGAGCACGATCATCCGCAGGGGCGTGAAACTGGACAACCTGATCCAGATCGGCCACAACGCGGAGATCGGCGAGCACACCTTGGTGGTGGCCCAGACGGGTATCGCCGGCAGCAGCCGTGTGGGCAAGTATTGTATGATCGGCGGGCAGGTCGGCATCGCCGGGCACCTGACGATCGGCGACCGCGTGAGGATCGCCGCGCAGAGCGGCATCGGCAGCAACATCCC
>JAGODO010000336.1 GCA_017998165.1 Flavobacteriales bacterium
CCACCACCCCACCGCAGGTCCAGGCCCCGCGCGAGATCCACACCCCCACCTACGACCTCCTCCTCCCCGCCGAGCAGAAAGCCCTGCTGATCCTCTTCCCCTGCTTCCCCTGCGATGCGGCGGATACGCGGGCGGAGTCGCGCATCGCGGACACGGCCGCGGCGAACGGCATCGCGGTGCTGATGCTGAACTTCAACCAGCACATCCTGATGAGCGAGGCCGAAAAGCAGGAGGTGATCGGCACGATCGTGGGCGCGGTGAAAGAGAACGGCATGGATGCGTCGAACACGTTCATCGGCGGCTTCTCCTCGGGTGGCAACGTGAGCGTGCTGCTGGCGAAGGCGCTGCTGCGGTCGGCCGATCCGCCCGTGAAGTTGAAAGGCGTGTTCGCCGTGGACAGTCCGCTGGACCTGGTGCTGCTGTACGAATGCTCGAAGCGCGACCTGGCGAAGACCAGCTTCCCCGAACACAAGGACGAGGCGCGCTACCTGATCGCGTTCCTGGACAGCACACTCGGCTCCCCCACGGACAGCTTGGCCGACTACGAACGCGCCGCTCCCCTGCTCAACTCGTCCGCAAGCGTGGCGCCGCTGAAGGACCTGCCCATCCGCTTCTACACCGAGCCGGACACGGCCTGGTGGCGCGCCAACCGCGATGATGGCTACGAGGAGCTGAACGCCTACGGCCTGAAGCGGATCCACGACACCTTGATGTCTGCTGGGAATACCCGGGCGGAATACATCACCACGGAAGGGCGCGGCGTGCAGCACGGGCAACGGCACCCGCATGCGTGGAGCATCGTGGATGAGCGGGAGTTGGTGCGGTGGATCGAGGGGTTGGTGGAGTGAGGCGCTCCACCTTTCGCCTTCCTGTTGTATGTTGTGGAATGCCAAGCGACGAGGAACTCGTCAACGGCCAAGACCAATCCTTCGCTAAAGCTTCGGCTTGCAAATCATGAGCGCCCTGCTTCCTTCCTCCACCCTCTTTGAACAGCACCAGATCCGCAGACTCTACGATGAAGCCACAGAGACGTGGTGGTTCTCTGTGATCGACATCGTCGGAGCCCTGATCGATCAGCCCGACTACCAAGCTGCCCGCAACTACTGGAAAGTCCTAAAACACAGGCTGGACAAAGAAGGCAGCCAACTGGTTACAAATTGTAACCGGTTGAAACTGCCCGCAGAAGACGGCAAGATGCGGGAGACGGATGTAGCCACCGCCGAGACCTTGCTGCGACTGGTCCAATCCGTTCCCAGCCCGAAGGCAGAACCCATCAAGCTCTGGTTGGCGAAGGTGGGGTACGAACGGATGCAGGAGATGGCCGACCCGAGCCTCGGTCTGGACCGTGCACGCGAGCTGTGGCGCAAGCATGGCCGCAGCGAGAAGTGGATCCAGCAACGGATGATGGGTCAGGAGACACGCAACAAGCTCACCGACTACTGGAAGAACCACGGCGTGAAGGAAGGTGACGAGTTCGCGATACTCACCAACATCATTCACCAAGAGTGGAGTGATGTGACAGTGAAGGACCACAAGGCGATCAAGGGGCTGAAGACCCAGAACCTGCGGGACCACATGACGGAGGCCGAGCTGATTTTCACCGCGCTGGCCGAAATGAGTACGCGGCAGATCGCGGAGACAGAGCAGGCCGTTGGCATGCCGAAAAACAAGGTGGCGGCGCGGAAGGGCGGCGGTATTGCGAAGAAGGCGCGGCTGGAGTTGGAGGAGAAGACCGGAAGGCCGGTGGTTTCGGGGAGCAATTTCCTGCCGCCCAAGAAGGCCTCGAGCAGCAAGAGCGGGAAGAAAGCCATCGGTAATAGGACGAAGAAGTAGCGTGCCCCAACCGGTGAAAATGCGTCACCAGTTGATAAGCGCCGACGGCCGCGTTCCAGTTGGTGACAAACCGTCACCGACTGGAATTGGGAACTGTGAACTGGTTACAGATCGTAACCGGTTGAGCCACCCCATCAACTGGTAACAGATCGTTACCAGTTCAGTCGGTTACGATCTGTAACCAACTGAACCCACTTCAACCTACCGCGCGCTGTAGTGCGTCCCCCGCCCCGTCCCTTCGCGCACCAGTACCTCGGCGCTCACCATCGTTTCCAGGTCCTTCTTCACCGTGGGTAGCGGTATGCCCAAGGCCTTGGCGATGCCACCGGCCTGCGCACCGGCATGCGCCTGCACGTAACGCAGGATGTTGCGCTGGCGTTCGTTCAGGTCGGTGATGGCTCCCTTTGCCTCCAGTTTGGCACGGAGCTTCTCCATCATCACCACCAAGCAGTCGAGGAAGAAGTGCAGCCAGGGGCCGATGTCCTCGCCCGGGCGCTGGGCCTGGCAGGTGCGCAGCACGCGGTAGTATTCGCTCTTACGCCGCTCGATCTCGTGCTCGAAGCTGGCGTACTGGACCCACGGATTGCCCTGTTGCAGCAGGAGCAAGGTGGCCAGCAGGCGGCTGAGCCGACCATTGCCGTCCTGGAACGGGTGGATGGTGACGAACTCGTAGCAGAAGGCCGCCACGCGCACGAGCGGATGCACCGCATCGCTCTGCCCGTACCACGCGACCAGCGCGCGTATGGCGTCCTCGGTCTCCACGCCGGGCGGGGTGGTGGTGAAGACCACGGTGCGGCTGCCATCGGGCAAGGTGGCCTCCACGGCGTTGGAGCGCTGCTTGTAGCCGCCCCGGTGCCAGGTGTCCTTGGTGCTGTACTGGAGCGTGAGCTTGTGCAGGTGCTTCAGTTCGCTCTCGCCGATGCGGATGTCGGCGTAGGCCTCGCTGAGGGTATCGAGCGCTTCGAAGTAACCGGCCACCTCTTGTTGGTCGCGGTCCTCCAGCTTCGTTATGTCGAGCTGGGCAAGCAGGGCGTCCACGGCGGCATCGTCCAAGCGGCTGCCCTCGATGCGGGTGGAAGCGCCCACGCTCTGGATGGTGGCGATGGACTTGAGGTGCTTGAGCGAACGGCCTTCGCGGCGTTCGATGCTGGCCCACTCCCCGGCGAAGCGGTCCACCCGGCTGATGGCCTGGAGCAGGTCCCAGGTGAGGTCGAGGCGGAAGGTGTGGACGGCGGACATATCCGTAAATATACGTTAATATCCGTTCTGTATCCGCAAATGACCAAGTAGTATCCGTGAATATCCGCATAAAGCCGGAACGTATCCGTAAATGTGGGTCCGCGTGAGGGGGCGTAGCGGCAGCCCGGCGCAGGAAGGGCCGTGCGGATGTGTGCAACGAGGAGGCGACCATAGGAAGCCCCCGCAGTGCCACAGCCGCTGGCCCTGACAAGTCCGGCTACAGGGGAGCACCCGACCCGTGCGGGGCTGGCGCGGGGAAAAGGGGCACGCCCAGAGCAAGACCCAAGTGACAAAAGGTCAAGTACCAAGGCGTCAAGGTCGCCGGGCACATTTCGCCAATGACCATTAGCCGTTCACCTCCCATCCGAACCAACCCGTTTGGAAATTTGTTATGCGTGCATAACTTTATGGCGAACGCGACGTACGATACATCCGTAGAACACCGCATCTGCACGAACCATGAGCACTGAAACGAAGAAAGCCCTCCAGGGCGGCGAGTTCCTGATCCGCGAGAGCGCACCGCAAGACATCTTCATTCCCGAGGAATTCAACGAGGAACAGCGGATGATCGCGCAGAGCGCGCGGGAGTTCCTGGAGCAGAACGTGTGGACCCAGTTGGACCGCATCGACTCGTTGGAAGAAGGCTTGATGCCGAGCCTGCTGGACAAGGCAGGCGAACTGGGGTTGTTGGGCATATCGGTGCCTGAGGACTTCGGGGGCTTCGGCAAGGACTTCGTGACGACGATGTTGGTGACGGAAGTGACCGGTGCCGGGCACAGTTTCAGTGTGGCGATCGCTGCGCATACGGGCATCGGCACCTTGCCTATCCTGTACTACGGCAACGAGGCGCAGCGCAAGAAGTACATCCCCAAGTTGGCCTCGGGCGAATGGAAGGCGAGCTACTGCC
>JAGODO010000337.1 GCA_017998165.1 Flavobacteriales bacterium
TGAGAGCTACACCAGCGCCTACCTGATGCGGCTGGAGGGCGAAGGGCGCTTCAAGGTGCCCGATGCAATGGCTCTGCGTGAACAGGAAGCCATCTATCACGCGGTCCTTCAGGAAATGCTGGCCTTCCTGCGAGGCGTCGCTGGGGCCCATCAGCCTATCCATCACTACGATCATGAGGATCCCTTCCACCGTTCGCAACAGTGAAGGTGGACCGGATCACGGCAAGCGTGGGTCCGTTCACTGCGTGCCGCACCATACTGTACCGACCGCCCAGAAGGCATGGCGCTTTCATTGACCGTTGATGCTGCTGCGGGTCCGCTCATCGCATCGAACACGGCGTTCGCTCCACCATGCCATACTCATACCCGACGCCGAAGCCCCTGCCTTGGGTTGCGGACTTAATCCGATCTTGATCCGCCGGACGCGCCAACGGTACAACGACCGCAAAGCGCAACTGGAACAGCGAACATGCCCCCTTCCACCTCCCAACAGATCATCGGCCACATCAGCGCCGGACTAGCCGTCCTCATCTTCCTGGTCCCGCTGCAACGGCTCCTGATGGAGTGGGCGCGCAGGGAAGCCAGCAACGACCAATGGGTGTCGCCCGCGCTCACCCTGTTGGCTCCGCAATGGCTGCTCCTGATGGTCGCGCTGCTGTGCGTGACCGCCAGCGGCGGGTTCGATTGGATCCGTCTCGGCCGCCCCATGTTGCACGTGCTCACCGTCGGGGCGGCGATCGCGCTGGCGGCCGTTTCGTTCGTGTTCATCGGCTTGTACATCCGGCCCGGCTTCACGCCGCGCGGCATCTACAGCCCGGTGCTCTACCTCATCACCTTCTCCACTGTGCTGGTGGTGTTCTTCAGCCTGAACCAGAAGCTCGTGGCCGGCTTCCCCACGAACTGGTTGATCAAGCCATGGACCTGGTTCACCGCGTTGAGCCTCGTTGGCAGCCTGGTCTTCTCCGTCTATTGGATCACCACCAACGGCGTTCCTGGATTGTCCGGCCTCGCCACGCGGGTCATCAGGCTGCTGCCCGCCTCCGAAGAGGAGCTCGCCCAGATCGCACAGCTTGATCCGAAGAACGACTTCGAAAAGCTGCTTTGGCATGCGAACGGTATTGAGAAACCCGCCGTGTGCGCGGCTGCCACGGCGCGGCTGCGTTCGGATCCGGAATTCGTGGAGCGAATGGCCATGATGCTGGATTCCGGCTATGCGGAACCTGCGCTGGCCTTTGTGCGCGATGCCGAGCTGACCCCCGATGAAAAAGCACGCTTCGCCCAACCCGCGCTCAACGCCCTGGGGCGTTGGCTCAACAGCACCTCCCCGCCCAACTACACCACGTCGGAGAACCTGAAGCGCACGCGGCGTTTCGGCGATGAACTGTTCCGCGTGCTCCCCGGGAAGTTCGCGGGCACCGGCGTCGACTTCTCCGAGATGGAGGGGTGGTACAAAGAGAAGATGCAGATAGAATAGCGCATCCAGGAACGGGCCGATGACCACCAGCGACCACATCCGCCAGCAGCTCGCGGAATTCCCCGCGCCCTTGCGCGCGCTCGTGGAAGCCGAGCTCGAAGCCG
Organism: Flavobacteriales bacterium; assembly: GCA_017998165.1. Taxonomy (GTDB): domain Bacteria; phylum Bacteroidota; class Bacteroidia; order Flavobacteriales_F; family PHOS-HE28; genus PHOS-HE28. The sequence goes on from JAGODO010000337.1 coordinate 1,579, forward strand.
GCAACAGCATCGTGGCCATCGAGAACGGCTTTCCTGCTGCGCCTTGCGGGGCCTCGGTGAAACTGGCCAAGGCGGTCCACGATGAACGCCGGAGATCCACTGCGGAGGTGAGCTTCTACGCGCGCAACAACTCCTCGTACGCGGGCGAGTTCACCACCGAGCAGCGGCACTTCTTCGTGCTGGAACCGCCGTTGCCGCCCGAACCCGCGCCGGACATGGACGCCATCCGCAAGGCGATGGAGCCCAAGTCGGATGCCTTGTCCAAGCTTGCTCAACGTGAAACCCGCTCAGGTCCGGAAATCGTGCGCTCGATGATCGGAGCGCGCGTTGCGGCAGAGCCCGCGCAGCCCGCCACCATTCCGAAAAGCGCCTTGACCCCGGCTCGGAGGCCGGGGCTGGCTACCACAGAAACCGCCACCAGCGCCATTCGCCTGCTGCACTTCCGCGATCCGCGTCCGCCGCACGAGGTGCAGTTCGCGCTGGAACGCGACCTGATGACCCTGTTCGCAGCTTCCATGCAGAACGATCGGCTCACCTTCACGGCCACGGCCGTGGTGGTCGGCGCGCGGTACCACTTCGAACTGCGCTTCCTGGCAGCGCTGCCGCACACCCATTGTTACTCCCTCCGCGTGGCGACTTCCTGGGCCGATGCGGCGGCCACGCATCACGACTATTACCGCCACACCGCGGACAGTTGGTTCAGCCACTGGACGCGCGGGTTCATGCCCGCCGATCCGCCTCCGGCTGAGGAAGGGACATCCGAACGGTATCAGCGCATCTGCGCCGCCGCGTTGAACGCCGAAGCGCATCTCGACTCCGTGCCGGCCTTGCAACAGACCATCGTGGCGGCCATGAAGGCCGGCGCACGCTTCTCCACTTCGCACAAGGAAGGCGGCACGAACATCACCTGGAACGGCGAGCACTTCGTGCGCTCCGACTACGGCGACTACCCCGATCACGTCACCTACGCCACCGAGGCGGATTTCCTGGACGCGCTGCGGAAGTTCTGCGACTGGGAGACGTCCAGGAACGCGTATCCCGAAAAAGTGTCCGAGCTGGTGGCGTGGAAGCTGATCCTAAGGATGATGCGCGGGTAGTAGGGACGGTCCCGTGTTGAACATCCTGCATGTATTCATGGAACAGCACGCAGCCGGTCCGCTCGACCCTTACTGAACAGCCTCGATACGATCCGCATGCACGATCACCAGCTTGTGTGTGGCGGATGACTTGAGCACGGCTTCCCAACACTTGGCGATCGCTTCATGGAAGTTGCGCATGCTCATGTTGCCCAAGCGGATATGGATCACCCGAGGTGGTGGCTCGCTCAATAGAATCCGGCTGGAGAAGTCACTGTCCTTCGTGATGATCGTAAGGTTCTCCGTCTTGGCATACTCCCAGATCTGCTGGTCGTGTCGCGAAGGTTCGATGTCGTGCTGGTGAACGTAGTCCGGACTGTTCCATTGGTTGAACCAGCGCGGAAGGTTCGCATCCACAAGATAAAGCGCCATGTCAGGCTGCGATATCCTTCACGGAAAAACTGTTGCCCATGAGCGAGAGAGCGAATTGCCTGCACGCATCCAGATCTTCACGCTCCAACATCGGGTATTGCTTCAGCACCTCGTCCTCCGGTGTGCCCGCCATCAGGAACTCAAGCACGGTCTGCGCCGTGATGCGCATGCCCCGGATCACGGGCTTGCCATTGCAGATCCGGTCGTCGACGGTGATCCGCTTCAGAAGTTCTGGGTTGGCGTTCATGAACTCAAAGGTAAGGGAGGAGCAGGCGAACCATTCGCCTTCCTCGGCGCGCAGGCCGACCCGAGCGACAACAGGGGCATATGGGTCAACCACCTCGCACAAGAAAGGCGGCACGAACATCACCTGGAACGGCGAGCACTTCGTGCGCTCCGACTACGGCGACTACCCCGATCACATCACCTACGCCACCGAGGCGGATTTCCTGGACGCGGTGCGGAAATTCTACGACTGGGAGACGTCGAAGAATGTGTATCCCGAAAAGGTCTCCGACCTCGTGGCGTGGAAGCTCATGCTGCGCTTGCTGCGGACGTAGCGCGACGGACCCGTCCGTATGTGGCAGACCTCTTGGGGGCGGCTTGCGGGACCTGTCGGGGAGTTTCAGTTGGCAGACCCTGCCGAGGTCCAGTTGGAGATCGCGCACGAGAGCGATCGAGCCGCTCGTTGATCCTGGAATGAGACGGCGGACGAGTAACTTCGGGACGTGCAAGCCACCACCACCAGCAGGCCTCTTCGGGAACGGGGCCATCGAACGGCCAACCTTATAACTTTTGCAATGGCAACCCACGTGCAGTGCCGAGTGATCGCCGTCGCCGCATCGGTCGCGGCCGCCACCATGCCGGTCGCGCTCAAGGGGCAGGC
>JAGODO010000059.1 GCA_017998165.1 Flavobacteriales bacterium
ATCCAGGATCAGCACTTGCGGGTCATGCACCATGGCCTGTGCCAGGCCCACGCGCTGGCGGTAGCCCTTGCTCAGCTCCCCGATCTTCTTGTGCTTTTCGGGCCCCAGACCACAGGCGTCCACCATCTCGCGGATGCGCTGCGTTTCGCGGTCGCGCGGTACGCCCTGCAAACGCGCGGCGAACTTCAACAGGTCCAGCACCGGCATGTCCTCGTACAGCGGATTGCTCTCGGGCAGGTAGCCGATCATCTCGCGCACCTTGTCCGGCTCGTCCGCCACGCTCTTTCCGCCCACGGCGATGGTGCCCGCGTTCGGCGCGATCAGGCCGCAGATCATCTTCATCGTGGTGCTCTTCCCGGCGCCGTTCGGGCCCAGAAAACCGAGCACTTCCCCCGCGCTCACCCGGAAGCTGATGTCATCCACCGCCGTTTGTGGGCCGTAGCGCTTGCTCAGGTGGTCGATGCGGATGTCCATTGTTCAGCCGCCGAAGTGTCGCACGAAGGCGGCGGAGGGACGCGAATCTATTCGGGCGTCCGCGCAGCAGCCTTGGTAGGAGATGAAAAACTGTTAAGCGGGCTGCTTGAACTGTTGTCGGTTGTCAGGCGGGCGATCACGCACACCTGTGCGCTGTATCCGAACGGTTGGAGGATGGACAACCGACAACCTACGGCCGAGAAATGCTCAGTGTACCTGATGCTTCTCCTCCTTGCTTTCGCCCTCGCGGATCTTCTCCAAGGCTTGGGCGATGCGGCGCTTGCGGGTCTCTTCCTGCTTGGCGTCGGTGACCCACTCGATGTACTCCTTCTTGTGGCTGTAAGAGAAGGCCTCCCAGTTGGCCCAGGCGGTGGGATCCTTGTGCAGCACGCTGCCGAGGTCCTCGGGCAGCACCAGTGCCTTCTTCGCTGGTTTGGCATCCGTGAGCTTGGTGCCTTTCACGTTGAGCGCCACGGCCTGCTTCACCAGGTCCACGAAGGCCGCCTCGTTGATCGTATCGCCCTCGTGCAACTTGTACGAGCGCATACCCTTCTCCTCGCCCTTGGGGAGCTTTTCGAAGAGCTTCTTAGGATCCTTGATCAACGCTCCCTTGTGGAACCACACGGCGATGTGCTCCTTGAACGCCTGAAGTCCGATCATGATGCCCTGGTGGTCGAAGTGGGGGCTGTTCCACTTCCAGGTCTCTTCCACTTCGGCGTCCGTGGAGTGGATCAGCTGTCGCAGCCGCACCAGCAGCTTGCGCTGCCATTCAGGGTTCTCGGCGATGTACTGGTTGATCTGTTCCGTGATGACCATGGGAGGGAGGTGTTGGCCTGGGCGGTCCGGATGGGCCACCCGGGTAAACGGGCTTCACGGGGCGAATATGGCGCTTACTTTTTCGATTCGCCCGTCAGGGTGATCGCCACGGGTTGGATCGCACCCTTGCCCAGGCGTTCCGAGGCCAGCGTGATCACGAGGTTCGGCGTGAGGCGCCAGGTGTTGGCTGCTTGGAGGCCCAAGGGATGGAACTGCTGCTCGTTCAGGGTGACCTTGGTCTTCTCACCGCCGTCCGACTTGAATTCGAGCATCAGGGCGTCCTTGAAGCCCTCCTGGGGATAGGGAGGCACTTTCAGTTTGCGCTTCTCGATGTTGATCTCGGCATCGTTCAGCATCACCAACAGGCTGTTCTCGTAGCACATCGGCAGGATGCGGCCCGGGGCGTCCGTGCTGTTGTTCATCACCCGGTCGAACTGCTTGTACCACTTCTGGTCGCCCGCGCCAGTGAGTTCGAAGAGGTGCAGCACACCATCCACCTGCTCGGTCTTGGGGAACTTCTTGCCGCTCAGGTCCGCCACAAAGTGCGTTTCGATGCCGCTCTTGCGGGCGATCAGGAAGCTGCCGCCGTCCTTCTTCAGGAGCAGGCGGTCGATGATCATGTTGTTCTGGAGCTTCTCCTCCTTTTTGTCGATGCGCTTCTCGAAGGGGACCAGTTTGAAGTTGTCGAACTTGGGTTCCTGGCCCGAAGCGTCGACCGAACACTGGAACACGCCGATCGATTCGTCGCGGTTGGCATCGGCATCGGAGTAGACTCCGGCCACCGCGATGGAGCCGTCGATCCGCATCTCCATGGTGGCATCCTGCGCGAACTCGGAGCCGGGCAGGTCCAACAGGGCCGTGGTCTGGCCTGCGCTGTCCAGGCGATAGATGGAGAAGGCATAGCCCAGTTCTTCCGGGGTCTTCGGCTCGGGGTTGCTGGTGTTCTTCACCAGGTACCAGACGGCCCCCTTGGGATCCACGCGGGTCTGGATGATCTTGAACGAACGCGCACTGCCGTCGGTGCTGAGCTTGTTCCACCACAGCGGCTTCATGTCCTTGTCGAAGAGGTGGGCATACACGGGGCATCCCGCGCTGTGGGTGGTGCCGTCCGGCGTCAGTTGCAGGAGCATTTTGGTGCTGTCCACGCTCACCAGCGTGGTGAAGCCGATACCCACGTTGGGCTTGAAGTACTCCTTGGATTTGCCGATGCGGTCGAAGGGGATCTCGGCGAGCAACTGGGCACCTTTGCCCGTAAGGCTGCGGGGGCCTTGTATCTGTTGCAGTACGAGAAGCTTGCCGGTCTCCATATCCGCCTTGCTGGCGATCACGCGGAACTGCTTGTTGAAATTCTCGATCGTTTCGATGGAGACGGGGCCTTCGCCCCAAAGGATCTTGGTCTTGTCCACTTTGATCTCCTTCATCCCTTCGACGGCGAAGGCTACCAGGGTCCGGTCGATGGTCACCTGGTTGAGCCCGCCGATCACCGGGCTGTTGCCGAGAACCCGCAGCCCCACGATGCTGCCGGCATCCCCTTTCACGAATTTGTGGTACCAGAAGCCGCCTTCCTGTTTTTCCTCCAAGGCGGACTGGATCTTCCAGCGGACCTTGCTCTCTTGGGCGGTCAGCAGGAGTTGGAGGAAGCAGAGCAGTGCGGCGGAAAAGGAGCGAACGATGGTGGTGTGTTTCATGCGTGGATGGACGTTCTCAGCGGGGCGTGAAAGTAGGCGGCCCCGCGAAGCCGCAGGCAACCACCGGGCCAAGACGATGGGCGGATGCGCTGATCGGCGTATGAGGGATGTGCTGATGGCCGGTCAGCAGCGCTCTATGATGGTCGCATATCCTTGGCCGACCCCGATGCACATGGTACACAACGCGTAGCGCTTACCTGTAGCCTGTAGCTCCATGGCGGCCGTCTGGAGCAGGCGGGCTCCGCTCATGCCCAAGGGGTGGCCCAAGGCGATGGCCCCGCCGTTCGGATTGATGCGCGGGTCGTCATCCGGGATGCCCAAGCTGCGGGTGCAGGCCAGCACCTGAGCCGCGAAGGCTTCGTTCAATTCAATGATGTCGATCTGGTCCAAGGTGAGCGCGGCGCGCTTCAGGGCCAACTTGGTCGCGTTCACGGGACCGATGCCCATGATGCGTGGTTCGACACCGACAACGCCGCTTGAAACGATGCGGGCCAATGGCTTGAATTTGTGGTCTTTGATAGCGGTATCGCCGGCGACGAGAACCGCCGCTGCGCCGTCGTTCAGACCGCTGGCGTTTCCGGCCGTTACCGAGCCGTTCTTCCTGAACGAAGGTTTCAACGCGGCCAGACCTTCCAAGGTCGTCTTGGGTTTGGCGAACTCGTCTTGGGAAAAGAGCACGGGGTCGCCCTTGCGCTGTGCAATGCTCACCGGCGCGATCTCCTTGGCCAAGCGGCCATTGGTTTGCGCCTTGGCGGCCTTTTGCTGGCTCCACAGGGCGAACCGGTCCTGATCCTCCCGCGTGATGGATGCATTCACCTCGATGAGATTCTCAGCCGTCTCACCCATGGCGTCCACGCCGTACTGCTCCTTCATCAAGGGATTGATGAAGCGCCAGCCGAAGCTGCTATCGAACATCTGGGCATCGCGGCCATAAGGCGTGCTGGTCTTGCTGATCACCCAAGGGCCGCGCGTCATGTGCTCAACACCGCCTGCGATGAACAGGTCGCCGTGCCCGGCAACGATGGCACGTCCGGCATTCACCACGGCGTTCATGCCGGAGGCGCACAAGCGGTTCACCGTTTCGCCGGGAACGGTCACAGGCAATCCGGCCAAAAGCAGCGCCATGCGCGCGACGTTCCGGTTGTCCTCACCGGCTTGGTTGGCACAACCGAGAATAACATCGTCGATGGCGGCAGGATCCAACGACGGATGGCGCTTCATGAGCTCGCGCAGCGCATGAGCCGCGAGGTCGTCCGCACGGACAGGAGCGAGAGTGCCGCCGAACGAGCCGATGGGCGTACGAACAGCATCAACGATGAACGCGTCTTTCATGGGGTTCGCCTCCGCACTGGTGTGCTATGGCTGAACAAGGCGCGAAGGAAGGGGTTCGTCCGGGAACCAGGGTTTGCCCGTGCGGTAGACGGTTCCCTTGAAGAGGGCGACCTGCTCGTTGCGCTGGTTGGTCACCGTGATGTAGTAGACGCCGATGCTGCGGCTCAGGCTTTTCTCATCGGAAGTCGCTATGAGCACATCACCTTCTTTCACCGGCTTGGTGTGCGAGATGGACGTTTCCACGCTCACCGCTTGGATGCCGTGCGAATTGGAGGCGAAGGCCAGGCAGCTGTCCGCCAGCGAGTAGGTGATGCCGCCATGCGCGAGGGCGAAGCCGTTCAACATTTCGTTCCGAACGGCCATGCGCAGCGTGCATTGGCCAGCGAGCACCTCCACGCGTTCGATCCCCAGCCAGATGCTGAAGGGGTCATTGTCGTACATGCGGGAGACGACGCGGGAGGCGAGAGATGACATCTTGGGCAAAGTAATGCGGCTCGACGGGGACCGATGGAAGTACGGGCAAGTTGCGCCGGCCGTCAGGCGAACAGTTCCTTGCTCAACACCCCCTCATGCTCCAGCAGCCACTTCTTCCGCCAGATGCCACCCGCATAACCCGTGAGCATGCCACTCTTGCCCAATACACGGTGGCAGGGCACGATGATCAGTAACGGATTGTCGCCGCAGGCCGTGCCCGCTGATCGCGCATTGCCACCGACCTCACCGGCCAGCTGCTCGTAGGTGATGGCCTTGCCGAAGGGGATCCTGTCCAAACGTTCCCAGACCTTCTTGCGGTAGACTGAACCCACCTGGAACAGGGGCAGGTCGAACTTCTTTCGGCGGCCCGCGAAATAGGCCTGGAGCTGCAGCACCGCTTCTTTCAACGCCTTGGGCACTTTGCGCTTGGTGCTCTTGCCGAGCGGCTCGAACGATACGCGGGTGATCAGTTCACCATCGCACTCCACGTACACCTTGCCGAGCGGACTGGCCACCGCCGCCACGTACATGGGGCCGAAAAGTTCGGGCTGCCCGATAGGCGCTTTCGTTTTCATGGCAACTTCGAGGCCCTCAAAGTAAAAAACGATGGCCTGGTTCACCGCCGACTTCAACACCTTCTTCAAGGACCTCGCGAAGAACAACAACAAGGACTGGTTCGACGCCAACCGCAAGCGCTACGAGGCCAGCGTGAAGGAGCCTTTCGCCGCCTTCGTCGGCGAGGCGATCAAGCGCATCGGCAAACACGACAAGGCGATCAAGCTGGAGCCCAAGGATGCGATCTTCCGCATCAACAAGGACATCCGCTTCAGCAAGGACAAGACGCCCTACAAACTGGAAACCTCGGCCATCATCTCTCCAGCGGGCCGCAAAGACCATAGCGTCCCGGGCATCTACTTCGCTTTCGGGCCGGAGGCCGTGAAGTTCTACGGCGGGTGTTATCAGCCGGAGAAGGACCAGCTCATCCGGATAAGGGAGGCGATCGTACGCGACGGCAAGGGTTTCCGCAAGGCGATAGAGGGCAAGCCGTTCAAAACGCTCTTCGGAACGGTGCAGGGCGAAGTGAACAAGGTGTTGCCGCCGGAGTTCAAGGCCGCTGCGACCAAGGAGCCGCTGATCGCCAACAAGCAGTTCTACGCCGGTGCGGAGAAGCCTGCCAAGCTGGTGACCGACCCCAAGCTCATGGACCACTTGATGGACCATTACCTGGCCATGTGCCCGCTGAACGTGTGGCTGGCCGGGGCGCTGAAGTAGGTCGTCGTCGCGGCCTTTTGGGAAAGAAGAAGCCCCCGCCTTTCGGCAGGGGCTCCAACAGTGCGTTCGGGCGCTCTTATTTGGGCGTACCGCTCAACTCGACGTTGAGTTCGATGTTGTCATTCAGCACGGCATCCTTGGAACCGCTGCTCCAGGCAACACCGTACTTCTGCCGATCGAACACCAGTTTGGCGCTGGCCTTCATGCTGCCGTCAGCGTTCGGCGTCAATACGATGTCCGTGATGTTCTCCATGTTCGTTTTGCCACGCACGGTGAGCTCACAACTGGCGGTATTGCCGTTCACCGCCCCGATCTTCACTTGTGCGGTCGGGAAGCTGTCCACGGCGAAGAAGTCGGGGGACATCAGGTGACCCATCAGCATGGCCTTGGTGCCCTGCTTGCTGCCGTCCGGAGCGTAGTTCGTGTCGTTCATCGCGTAGTTCTTCATGTCCACGATGAATTCACCGCCTGCGAGCAGCGATCCCTTGGTGGTGAAGGCCCCGCTTGCGAAGTTCAGGGTACCCGTGTGGGTCTTGATCCCGGCCATGGTGCCTGCCCAGTTCACATGGCTGTTGGCCAGGTCCACGGCATAGCTGTGCTCCATGGCGGCGGCGGCGGCGATGCTGTCCTGAACGGCTTTTTCCTTGGCGGCGGCGATCTCGGCTTCGGACGGGCCGCAGGCGACGATGCTCAACACGGCCGCAGTGGCGGTGAAGGCGGTGAACGGTTTCATGATGATGGTTCCTCGTTTGTTTGGGGCCGCGAATTAAGCGAGCAGTGCGGGACCGGCCACTTCAACCAGTTCAATAAAACGACCGGCCCTCGCGTACCATTCGACGAAGGAGGGGTGAGGGGCGATAGCGGTCCTCTCCGTGTTCGGCCTGGAGGCGCTCCAAGCTCTCCAGGCACTTGTCCAGCCCCAGTGCGTCCGCCCATTTCAACAGGCCCTTGGGGTAGTTCACCCCTTTGGTCATGGCCAGGTCGATGTCGTCCCGGCTGGCGATGCCCAGGTTCAGCGCGTCCACGGCCTCGTTGATGAGCATGACCACCACCCGGTGGGTGATGTCCTCCATGAGGTACTGGTCGCGGGTTCCGGCGGCCACAACGGTCTCAGGGCCGCTGGTCACGATCATGCCGGCATCATCGTACCTGTAGTGACCACGCCCGGTCTTGCGCCCGAGCCATTTGGCCTGCACCATGCGCTGTTGCGTGAAACTCGGCCGATAGCGGGGATCGAAGAAGAAGCTCTCCCACACGGTCTTGGTCACCATGTAGTTGATGTCGTTCCCGATCAGGTCCATCAACTCGAAGGGCCCCATGCGGAAGCCGCCGATCTGTTTCAGCGCCCGATCGATGGTGTGCCGGTCCGCAAGACCTTCTTCGAGTATCCGCAAGCTCTCCCCATAGAAGGGCCGGGCAACGCGGTTGACGATGAACCCCGGGGTGTCCTTGCACACCACCGGCGTCTTGTTCCAGGAGCGCATCAGGTTGAAGGCGCGATCACGGTTGGCATCGCTCGTGGCGAGTCCGGGTACGACCTCCACCAGCGGGAGCAGCGGGGCGGGGTTGAAGAAGTGCAGGCCCATGACCCGCTCCGGTCTGGCGCAGGCCGCCGCGATCTCCGTCACCGAAAGCGATGAGGTGTTTGTGGCCAGGATCGTATCGGGCCCCACCTTGAATTCGATGTCGGAGAAGAGCTTCTTCTTCGCTGCGATGTCTTCGATCACCGCTTCGATCACCAGACCGCACTGGGCCAGTTCCTTCATCAGGGTGGCCGGACGGATGCGGCCGAGGATCGCGGAGGCTTCTTCGTGGGACAGCTTGTTCTTGGCCACCAGCGTGTCCATCGTCTTGTTCAGCGCGATGATCGCCTTGTCCACGGCTTCCTGCCGCGAATCATAGAGGAAGGTGGTATGCCCGGCCATGGCCGCCACCTGGGCGATGCCCATGCCCATGGTGCCGGCACCGAGGATGCCGACGGAAGAGGATCGATCCATGCTTGGTCCGCCGAAGCCTGAGGGCGAAGGCGAGGGGCGAAGATCGAGCGCGAAGGCTTCAGAAGATCAGAAAATCAGATGATAACGTGGGATCGACCGGTTGTCTACCCGCGCGGAGTGCTCCCGCCACAGGCGATCCATTTTCCGATCATCTCACTTTCTGATCTTTTGATCAGTTGCCCGAGTACACGGGCTTGCGCTTCTCCAAAAACGCCTTCACGCCCTCGTTGTAGTCATGGCTCGCCCCGGCGATGGACTGCAGTTCGTTCTCCGTATCCAGCTGCTCGTCCATGGTGGCGCACTGGCCGCGGTTGAGCGCTTGCTTGGTAAGGGCAATGGCTTTCGTGGGCATCGTGGCGAGTCGGGCCGCGAGTGCTCGCGCTTCGTCCAGCAGGTCGGCATCGATCACGCATTTCCAGATCATGCCCTGGGCTTCGGCCTCCTTGGCGCTCATCTTGGGCGCGAGGATCATCTGGCCGAACGCGCGCTGCATGCCCACCAGTCGCGGCAGGGTGAAGGTGCCACCGCTGTCCGGGATCAATCCGATATTGATGAAGCTCTGGATGAAGTTGGCGCTTTCCCCCGCCAGCGTGAGGTCGCACGCGTAGGCGATGTTCGCTCCGGCGCCGGCCGCCACGCCGTTGACCGCAGCGATCACCGGCTTGGGCAGCGCACGGATGCGCCGCACGATGGGGTTGTACTGCGTGGTCAGGATCTCTTCGATCCTCGTTCCCGGGGCGATGGCCTCGGCCAGGTCCTGTCCGGCACTGAACGCACGGCCTTCACCGGTGATCAGGACGGCGCGCACGCCGCTGTCATCCTTGCAGGCATCGAGCGCATGGATGACCTCCAGCGACATCGCCCGGTCGAAGCTGTTGAGCTTGTCGGGCCGGTTCAGGATGATGATGGCAACGCCGTCGGAGACGCTGAACAGGATCTTGTCGTAGCCCATGGTGCGGTTGTTCGGGCCGAAGATCGCTCAGGCAGCGGAATGAGCCGACCGCCTATCGCCCGGTCACATGCACCAACCGCCGGCTGAACCGCTGGCCTTGGTCATCCGTGGCGTTCACCACGTACACACCTGCGGCCAAGGCTGAAATGTCCAACCTGTCATTGGCCATCAACCGCTGGCTCTTCAACGCGACCCGACCATCCAGGTCATGCACGGTCACGGACACCCAAGCGGCACCGTCGACCACGATGCGCACATGCTCCATCGCCGGTTGGGGGAAGATCGAAAGGCCGTTCGCAATGGTGGAGGCGCTCGCAACACCCGTACTGTTCGGTTCGATGCTGGACCAGGTGAAGCTCACCGCGTTGCCCAGGCTGTCGAGGAGCATTTCCGCCACCGGCAGCTTGGTCTCCACGGCGTGCCAGGCGTAGGTCACCGTGGTATCCACGTTCGCGAAAAGGAAGGTCATCGGCAGGATCTCCAACAACTGCGCGAAAATGGAATCGGTGCGGATGGTGACGTTCCGGCTGCGGATGCAGTCGTAGGTGCCCACCGGCGTAGTGATGCTGCCATAGGCATCCGTGGTGTCGTAGACCGAGGCGACCTCCTTGATGCGCCCTTGGTACACCCCGAAATCGCTGCCGTCCACGGTGACGTCGAAGCCGAAGTCACTGGTGAAGGCCGTGGTGTGCTGGCGCGGGAACGCGTGCAGTTGCAGGACCGGGCCGAATGGCGCGACGATGTTGAACGTACCGTCGCCCAAGGGGTCGCCTGAAAAGCCCTCAGCGGTCATCTGGGCCGCATTGTTGGCGATGTAGGTGTAGTTGTTCCCGTCCGTTGTGAGGGCCAGGTTCGCGCCGCTGAACTGGTCGCCATTCGTCGTCGTGGCCGGATCCACGAACGTGTTCACTTGTTCGATGTCCTGCACGGCCGAGCTGAAATCCCACGTCTGATCAGGGCCATCGCCACCCGGGGTGAATTCCGGGAGCGTATCGAGGTACCGCGTGATCTCGTCGCCGACGATGGGCATGTCGGCGGAGGTGATCTGGATCTGGGCGTTCAGGCTTCCGCAGAACAGGAGCAGGGCGGGAGCCAGGTAGTTGTGTTTCATGGCCGGCGAAAGTAGATGACCCGCGCCGCCACCCCGATGCTTCGACAGGTCAGTTGCTCAACTGTTCTTGCGTTCGTTCCATGTGGCATACCGCGCTGTGATCGGCGGCCGGCTCTTGTCCACTTCGCGCAGGGGCTCGCAAGGCTTCAGGGTCGCATGCAGTTCAGCGGGAAGGCTCTGGTACAGCTTGGTGCCTTCGGTCTTCCAAGCGAGCATCTCGTCGCTCACGTCCTTCACGACGCGTGCGGGATTGCCCACGATCACCTTGCGGGCCTCCCAAACGGAATCAGCGGGAAGGAAGCTCAACGCACCAACGATGCATGCTTCGCCGAGGACCACGTTGTCCATGAGCACGGCGTTCATGCCCACCAGGCAATTCGCGCCGATGGTGGCCCCATGGATGATGGCTCCGTGCCCGATGTGCGCTCCGGGATGCAGCACCACCTTCACCCCGGGGAACATGTGGATGGTGCAGTTCTCCTGCACGTTGCAGCCGTCCTTCACGACGATCTCGCCCCAGTCGCCGCGCAAGGCTGCCCCCGGACCGATGTACACATCCGCCCCGATCACCACGTTGCCGGTAACAGCGGCCTGCGGATGAACAAAGGCTGATGGATGGACGACGGGCCGGTAGCCGTTGAATTCGTAGAGCATGGGACAAAAGTGGGGTTCGGGGTTCAAATGGTTCGGAGTTCGGGGTTCGAGGTTCCGGGTTCCCGCTCGAGGTCCGCAGTTCGGGGTTCTGCTTACTTAGCGATAGGAACAGCACGTCATGGGAACTGGACTGAAGTCGTTCGAGGAATTGGATGTCTACAAGCTCTGTTGTCAATTTCGGCGTGAGGCGCGTGCCGAGACCCTCAATTGGCCGAAAGAAGAGCAATACCGGCTAACGGATCAAATCATCCGATCAACACGTTCAGCGCCTACCCAGATAGCAGAAGGCTGGGGGCGTTTCAGCCGAATGGACAATCGCCGCTTCTGTCGCATCGCGATGGGTTCGTTGTGCGAAACACAGGACCACCTGACCACCGCGCTTGAAGAGAACTACACAAGCCAAGCCCGGCACGATGAACTGCGCGCATTGGGCCTTCAATGCCAAGACAAGCTGAAAGGCTACATGAAGTACCTCGGCGAGGACTTCAAGAACCCCTGATGGCTCTTGAACCTCGAACCCTGAACTTCGAACAGTCGCGGTTGTCAGCAGCGCATCAGGTTAACCCAGCGTTAAGGTTGAAATGACATGGGGGCCGGTAAAAAGGTCCGTCTACTTTCGGCCCGCCAAACGCCTTTCACCTTTCCCTACAGGTCTCATGGTGCTCGAATCCTTCTTTCGCCTCTTCAAGCCGCGCGACCGCATCTTCTTCTACCACTTCGAGGCCAGCGCCGCGAACGTGTTGAAAATGAGCGAGGATCTCATCCTGATGATGGCCACCGAGCCGGGCAGCCAGCGCAACGCCATTCTGGAGCGCTTGGAGCTGCAGGAGCGTGCGAACGATGACCTGACGCACACCATCTTCACCGATCTGGCGCGGAACTTCATCACCCCGATCGACCGGGAGGACATCCACCAGTTGGCGACCAGCTTGGACGACGTGGCGGACTTCATCCTGGCCAGCGCCAAGAACATCGAGCTCTTCCACATCAAGACGCCGGACGAGACCTGCAAGGAGCTCGCGCGGCTGGTGAACGAAGGCAGCAAGATCGTGCAGCTCGCCGTGCAGAGCCTTCGAGACCTCCATAAAGCCAACACGAACATCCAGTTCGTGGTGGACATCAACAGCATGGAGAACGAGGCCGACTCGGTGTACGACAAGGCCATCGAGCGCCTGTTCCTGACCGAGAAGGACGCCATCGAGCTCATCAAGTGGCGCGACCTGTACAGCACGCTGGAGCTCGCCACGGACAAGTGCGAGGACGTGGCCAACGTGATCGAGTCGATCATGCTGAAGTACGCGTGACGGGATGGAGCCGCTGCTCATCACGATCATCGTTCTGGCCCTGGTGTTCGATTACATCAACGGCTTCCACGACGCGGCCAATTCCATCGCCACGGTGGTCAGCACGAAAGTGCTCACGCCGTTCCAGGCCGTGGTATGGGCCGCCGCGTTCAACTTCATCGCCTTCTTCATCTTCAAGGACCATGCGGTGGCCAACACCATCAGCAAAACGGTCCACAAGGAGTTCATCACGCTTCCGGTGATCCTCAGCGGCCTGATCGCCGCCATCATCTGGAACCTCCTCACCTGGTGGTACGGCATTCCCAGCAGCAGTTCGCACACGCTCATCGGAGGCTTCGCCGGGGCCGCCGTGGCGCATGCGTTCGCCACGCACGAGGGAGCGTTCACCTTCAGCGATGTGGTGGAGAACGACAAGATCATCAAGACCGTCGCTTTCATCTTCCTCGCCCCGCTGATCGGCATGGTCATCAGCATGTTCATCACGCTGGTCACCTTGGTGAATACCACGTGGTACCGGGTGAGCCTGATCATCCTGGTGGCCATCGGCACCTGGGTGCTCTTCTCCTATCTCCAGGACGGCAAGATGCAGGAGAACCTCAGCAAGTATTGGAAGGTGGACGACCTGAAGAAGGCCGCTGCCGACGATCCCGCCAAGGTCGCGGACTACGAAACGGCAAAAGCGAAACTGGACAAGGCCCTGCCGCTGCTTTCCATGTACGGCACCATCGGTACCGCTGAGATCGCCGAGCGCATCCAAGCGGAGGTGGACCCCGGCGTGGATCCCAAGAAGCTGGGCAAGGACCTGGGCAAGGCCGACAACCTGTGGATCCGGATCGGCATCATGGGCATCGCGCTCATTTTCATCCTGGTGTATCTGTACGTGGAAAAGGTGAAGACCCCGAACGCCTTCAGCATGGCCAAGATGTTCAAGCGTTTGCAGCTGTTGTCCTCTGCGGCCTTCAGCATCGGCCACGGGGGCAACGACGCCCAGAAAGTGATGGGTATCATCTGCGCGGCCCTCATCGCCGGGCATCAACTGGACGACATCAAGAACATGCCCTCCTGGGTCCCGTTGTCGTGCTACGCGGCCATCGGGTTGGGTACGCTCAGCGGTGGCTGGAAGATCATCAAGACGATGGGCACCCGCATCACCAAGGTGACGCCGCTGGAGGGCGTTTGCGCGGAAAGCGCCGGTGCGATGACGCTGTACCTCACCGAGCAGATGGGTATCCCCGTGAGCACCACGCATACCATCACCGGGGCCATCATCGGTGTTGGGGCCACCAAGCGCATGAGCGCGGTACGGTGGGGCGTTACCGTGCGCCTGCTCTGGGCCTGGATCATCACCATCCCTGTGAGCGCCCTGTTGGCCGGACTCGCCTATTGGGTCTGCGGGCTGTTCGGTCTGCATTAAGTGAAAACCGTCGAGCGGCCGGCTTTCCGATACGGCGGGCGAGGTCTACATTTGGCCGACACCGTGCTCGCGGTGGCTCCATTATCCGATCGACCGCTGATCCGATCCTCTGTTCGACGCTATGAGCATTATCCTGTCCGACGCTGGCCATTGGAAGCGGTTGCTACCGCTTACGTTCACCCGGCCTGTGGGAGCGTTGCGTCCGGGGATCCTCACCCTCGCTGAGGCGTGGGAGCGCATGTCAGGCACGGAAGTGGGCTTCACCACCGAAGCGTACCTGCGTTCCAAATTCCCCGGAGTGAACGCCGAGACCGTGCTGGAGGTGGATGCCACGCTGCTCCCTACGCCGGACCTCGTGAGTGCGGTGATGGACCTGCGGGTGGGCGAAGCGCTCACCCATCGTGGCCGGTCGCTCGCCTTCTGCCGCGCCGGCTTCGAGCCACTGGAGGCGGGCTCGTGGGAGGCGCTCTCGACCATCTGGCGTGCCAAGGTCTTCCCCGGCGAGGTGATCTCCTTCGAGCGGCCATGGCACCTTTTCCAGCACTGCGGCCGCGCGATCCTGAACGATTTCGCACTGCTGACCCAAGGGCGCACCAGCCAGCCGCTGGATCCCTCCAACACCGTCATCGGCGATCCAAAACTGGTCTTCCTGGAGCCCGGTGCCGTTGTGATGGCCTCCATCCTGAACACCAACGGGGGCCCTATCCACATCGGTCAGGCCGCCGAAGTGATGGAAGGGTGCATGCTGCGCGGCCCGGTGGCTTTGGGACAGCACGCGCAGATCAAGATGGGCGCGAAGATCTACGGCCCCTCCGCTTTCGGTCCGGAGTGCCGCATCGGTGGCGAGGTGAACAACAGCGTGATGTTCGGCTACAGCAACAAGGGCCATGACGGCTTCTTGGGCAACAGCGTGCTCGGCGAGTGGTGCAACCTGGGCGCGGACACGAACAACAGCAACCTGAAGAACACCTATGGCGAGGTGAAGGTCTGGTGCTATGAGGAGGAGAATATGATCAGCACGGGCCTGCAGTTCTGCGGGCTCATCATGGGGGACCACAGCAAGAGCGGCATCAACACCATGTTCAACACCGGCACCGTGGTGGGCGTGTGCGCCAATGTGTTCGGTGCGGACTTTCCTCCGAAGCGGATCCGCAGCTTCTCCTGGGGTGGCGCGAGCGGTTTCGATATCTACGAGTTCGACAAGGCCGTGGAGACCTGCTTCCGTGTACAGGAGCGGCGTGGCGTGAAATTCACGGTCGCGGACGAAGAACTGCTCAAAGAGGTCTTCCACCGGGACAACGCCGAGGAGGACTGACAGCTTAGCAGTCC
>JAGODO010000060.1 GCA_017998165.1 Flavobacteriales bacterium
GAAGGCGTGGATGCCGTGCTGGTTGGTGAGTTGCCCGTTGTAGTTCTCCGTGGTGTGCAGCGGCACATGCGCATCACCCACGTAGTGTCCGAGGTCTGCGCTGTAGTACAGGATGCGGTCCACATCGCCGCGTTGGAAGGCGTTCACCAATCGGCCATAAACCACCTGGATGTGCCACGGCACGATGCCGTAGGCCTTCAGCGTGTCCTCGGTGTACTTAGCAACCGCCTGTTTCCACGGGCGCGGCACTTCGGCGAACGGGTCGCTACCGTTGTGGGCGTAGTGGTCGATATCGATGTAGTGGCGCGGTGCCTCGTCCGGGTTGGCGTACCGGCGGCGGTCCGGGTCGACAGCATGGTCGCTGATAAAGTCGATGTGCCGCTTGTAGAATCCGAACATCTGCGGCGGCAGCGTGAAGCACGCCATCCGGTTGATGCGCTTGTGGCCGTAGAAGCCCCAGGCACCGGCGTCCTCCGCGGTGATCAATGGCCAGCCACTTGCGAGTACCAGGAAGATGAGCGCCAGTTTCCACGGCCAGGAGGCAGCACCCTTCACCACGCGTCGGGTAGAACGTGGCGTCATCGTTGCGTCGTGGCGTCGTAACGGTTCAAGCCTTACTGCATGCGCACCAAGGCCCCTTCCTCCAGCACCGGGATCACGGTCGACTGGTCAGGTGTAAGGCAGAACTTCACATCCTCGTACAGGTTGAGGCTCTCCAAGCGCTTGCGGCGCGGTGCGGCCTTCAGGATGCTCATGAAGTTGTCGCGCGCGGCCATGTAGAGGTACTTGGCGGCGATGCTGCTGTCCTCTTCCAGCCCGAATTTGCCGCTCTCGAGCATGCGCTCCATCACGGCCCCGGCGAAGACGCTATCCTCCAGGTTGAACTTGTCCTTCCATCCGGAGCACAGCAGCAGCACGTTCTCATCCTGCTTCAGCAACCAATCGGTGAGGGCGGTGAGGTTCAAAAAGGAGCCGATCACCACCTT
Source organism: Flavobacteriales bacterium (assembly GCA_017998165.1). Lineage (GTDB taxonomy): Bacteria > Bacteroidota > Bacteroidia > Flavobacteriales_F > PHOS-HE28 > PHOS-HE28. The sequence goes on from JAGODO010000060.1 coordinate 987, forward strand.
CTTCGCGCCGCTGGCCAGGTTGATGGCCTTGGTGCCGTTCGTGGTGGTCATCACGATGGTCTTGCCTTGCAGGTCCATCTGTTTGAAGGCGATGGGCGAATTGCCCACGGCGAATCCTTCCACCACTTCCCCGTTGCGCTCGGCCGCAGCTATATAGCCTTCACGCCCGATGTAGTTGCGGGCCTCCTCGATCGTGCCGACCGGAATGATGCTGCGCACGCCGTGCTCGAAGGCGGTGACCATGGCGCTCGTGGCGCGCAGGATGTCGATCACCACCACGATGCCCATGTCCTGTGCATAGAGCGGGTAGTGGCCCGGCACGAAGCAGGTCTCCACACGGAACTTGTAGTCGGCGTTCTGGCTGGCGGCCTTCATGCGCGGATGCGGGATCGCGGTTGGTGGTGAAGGTAATCAGGAAGCCTTGTAGAAAGGCACTTTCACGACCTGGGCTTTGAGCGACTTCCCCCGCACATCGATCAGGATCTCCGCGCCGGGAGCGCTTGATGCTGTGGGCACATAACCCATGCCGATGGCCTTGTTGAGCGAGGGGCTCTGCGTACCGCTGGTGACCACGCCCACTACGGCACCATTGGCATCCACGATGTTGTAGCCGTGACGCGGGATCCCGCGATCGATCATCTCGAAACCGACGAGCTTGCGCTTCACGCCCTGCTCCTTCTGCGCCTTCAGCGCCGCGCTATTGGTGAAGTCCTTGGTGAATTTGGTGATCCAGCCGAGGCCCGCTTCGATCGGGGAGGTCGTGTCATCGATGTCATTCCCGTACAGGCAGAATCCCATCTCCAAACGCAGCGTATCTCGCGCAGCAAGGCCCGCAGGCTTGATGCCGTAGGCGGCACCGGCCTCGAACACCTTCTTCCACATCTCCACAGCGATGGTATTCGGGAAATAGATCTCGAACCCACCGGCACCCGTGTACCCGGTGGCGCTCACCGCGATGTTGTCGAAGCCCGCGAAGCGCCCCATTTTGAAGGTGTAGTACTCCATCGAGCTCAGGTCGATGTCGGTGAGCTTCTGCATCGCTTCCGCAGCCTTGGGTCCTTGTACGGCAAGAAGCCCGGTGTCATGGCTCATGTCCACCATGGTGGCACCGAAGCGCGCGTTGTGCTTCGCGATCCAGTCCCAGTCCTTGGTGATGTTGCTGGCGTTCACCACGACGAGATAGAGTTCCGCGTTGTGGCGGTAGACGAGCAGATCGTCCACGATGCCGCCGGCGTCATTGGGCAGGCAGCTGTATTGCACCTTTCCGTCGGTGAGTTTGCTTACATCGTTGCTCGTAACGGCCTGCAACAGGTCAGTGGCTTTCGGACCGCTGATGATGAACTCGCCCATGTGGCTCACATCGAACACGCCGACCCCGGCGCGCACGGCGAGGTGCTCATCGTTCACCCCGGTGTATTGCACGGGCATCAGGTAGCCGGCGAAGGGCACCATCTTGGCACCAAGCGCTTCATGCACGCCGCTCAGCGCGGTGCGCTTCAGTTCAGTGGTCATCGTGTCGCTCATGTCTTGCGGGTCAATTCGTTGAAGAGGGCCAGATAGCGGTCGCGCCAGGCGATCACGGAGTACTTCTCCTCCACCGTCCTGCGCGCGGCCTGGCCCAGCCGTTGGCGAAGATCGGCATCGGCGATGAGCTTGGAGAGTTTCTCTTTCCATTCGGCATCGGAAGATGCCAGGAAGCCGTTCTCGCCATCCTGCACGATGGTGCTGTTCACGCCCACGCGCGAAAGCACCACGGCCTTGCCCATGCCCATGTACTGCAAGCCTTTGAAGCCACACTTTCCACGGCTCCATTCGTTGTCCGGCAGGGGCATGATGCCGATGTCGATGGCCGCCAGGTCGTCCGCTTCGGTCGCGCCGTTCCAGCGCACGTTCTCGATGCTCAGCCCGTCGGCCTCCAGCGGCCGGTCGCTGATAACGCGGAAAATGATGCGGTCGCCCTGCTCCGCCTGGAGTTCGCGGAGCATAGGCAGCGCCAGTTGCAGGTGCGCCACGCTGGTCAGGCTGCCTGTCCAGCCGATCACCACTGTGCCATCCGGCCTTGTCACGGTCGGCTTCGGAACGTAGCGCTCGGTATCGATGACCGTCGGGATAACCTCCACGCGCTTGTTGAACTTCCGGGCGTAGTCGGCGAGGTAATCGTTGCCCGCGATCACATGCTGGGCCAGCGCGATGATCTTCGGGACTTTGCCCGGATCCTTCAGCCACTTGAGCTTCTTGTTGGCCTCGCTCACGTCCATGTGCCAGATGGCGTCATCGAAGTCGTAGACCATGGGCACGCCGCTGTTGGCGAAGGCGCGCTCGAAGCGGATGCTCCCGGTCATCAAGGCTTCACGCTGGAGCACGACCACGTCGAAATCCCGGACCCTGCGCACATGCTCGGCGCGCAGCTTCAGGCTCTTCTTGAAAATGCGGGCCTTGGCCAGGATGCGGCCGGGCGAGTAGAAGACCTTGTCATCCTCCTCGTCGATGATCCAGGCGTATTCCACATGCACGCCATGCCCGGCCCAGTAAGGCGCGAACTGCTCGAAGCGGTAGCGCTGGCTGGGCGACCGGTCAGGCCGGTGTGCGGCGACAAAAAGGACCTTCAAGCAGGAGCGGATGGACGGTTCGCGATCGATCGGGTATCGGGTGCGAAGATGCCGAACCGACACCTTCCCCGCTGTGTCCTGCCAGCGACAGGTCCTGCGACCGGCCGAAAAGACCATGCGGCAACCATCTCCCGCGCAGGAGCTTGCAGCACATGCGGTCGGCCCCGAACAACCAAGCCGGTAGCGCGCGGAAAAAACTAACGACATCGACTTGTTGATGGCTTTTCACCGGGGACGGATGCCTCCCCTTGTGCGTCGGCCATTTTTGAACCCTCTACTCATGCCCGACCGCGTGACCACTCTGCTCCTTGAACGGCTCCGCTCCCTGGCGGCGCGCAAACCCCGATTCTGCTATGATGTGCGGGCGGACTCACATGTCTATGATGGCATCGTGGCGCCGTATCGCGTGGAAGTGGAAGGTGCGGAGACCCACGACCTGCTGCCCGTTCTGGAACATGCACTGGTGAATGACGGCATGGTGAGCGGAGTGCGCGATATCTCCACGGGACTGACCCGCTACGCCAGCGGCCGGCACTACACGGACATGGGCAACGCGCTGCGGTTCGCACGCGAGCAGGGACAACCGGCCGTGTTCAATTGGAACCGGGAAATGGAAGTTCCCGTGGGGATGCTTCCTCCGAAGCCCGTGATCGGAGCGACCGCCGAGACGGAGGTGGAAGGTTGACCAGCGCCCGGACCCGGTTCAGATCCCGAGTTCCATCTGCAGCCACATTCCCCATTTGTTGCCGGCGTGATCGAAGTCGGCCACGCCTGAGCGCCAAGCGTAGCTGAGCGCGCCCTGCACCTTGATCCGGTGTTGGTTGATGTAGCGGGTGCAACCGAACCATGCCTCCTCACGCCGCGTCTCCAGGTCGCGGATGCGGGCGCTCGGCTCCACCAAGCTGTAACGGCCGACCAGTTCAAAGCCCTTTTTGCCCACCATCCGGCTGATCTGCGTGTTCAAGCCCCAACCCTCATAGGCTTTCACCGTGCCGGTCTCTTCCACGACCCTGGGATCCCCATCCACGTCGCGCTGGCAGAATTCCGAGGTGAACGCGGTGCCCTTGTACTTGAACAGCGCATCGGCGATGAACTCGTTCAAGGTCCGGCCCTCGGTACCGGGGAAGAACTCGCCCAACTGACCACCGGCGCGGCGTGCGTGCTGATTCGTACTGTACCCAGCGGCGAAGCTCACCTTGGGCTTCTGCTCGCGCTCAAGATCACCTTCGAAGTAGTCGCCCTCATTGGTGAAGGCACCGAACGGCAGCCATTCCACACGGCCGGTGTAGCACAGGCCATCGTCACCGGGATTCGCCCCGCGGCCTTCCCCGGTGGTGATCGCCGCCTTCACGAGCACGGGTTGGTGCTCGTTCTTGTTGTCCCAGGTCGCGAAGAACCCCATATCACGGTCGAGTGTGAAGAGCGCGTTCACCACCGATCGATCAGGTAGCTGCAGTGCGCCTGAACTCACGACGCGCTGGCGGTTCCCGGGCAATTTGGTCTGGCCGAGCCCGAAGGTCCAATGTGTGGCGGGCGTGTAATAGATCACAGCATCGCGGATGGGTTGGGCCGTCGAGCTTTCCACCAGGTCCAGATCCGCTTTGCTGAAGCCCAATTGCACTTTGTACTGGAGCCTGGGTGTGAACAGGAAGCCATCGAGACGCAAGCGCATCCGGCGCACACGGATATCAGAACCCGTGACGCTCAGGTCGTCGCCATCCTCGCTGAACAGCGCGAAGCGGTTCTGCATCCGGAACCGGATGGTCATCTTGAACGTGCTGTCCTTCGTGATGCTGAGACCCTTCTTGGTCTCGATACGCACGGGATCTTGCGCGTGGAGTGTGGCGCTGGCTACGGCGATGCAAAGGGCGGTGTACCCTATGCGGAGGAAACAGGACATGGCATGAGCGTTTGGCGCCGCGAATGAATGATCGCAACCTTAGGCGGATGTTATCCTTTCGTTCCGTTTCGGCGACAACGCTTAAAGTCTGCTTAACATCGGCCTTGAACACATCGGAACAATGCGCATCACATCGTCCGTAGTTGCCGCCGTTCTCGTTCTGGGTCAAGGTTGCTGGCGCTCACCGGGTGATGAGGTCCTCGATACGATGATCGCAGTGAACGACAGCCTTGGCAGGACCAAGGCCCGGTTGGACCACCGTCGCGCGGAATTGCCACCGATCCCCTTCGTGGATCTGGGTTGCCCGGAATTCCGGATCCTCGCGGACAGCATGGCCTTGGTCGCCGAGGATGTGGAACGGGCGATGTCTCCCCTCTTCGATGACCTGGCCGGCGTGCCCCAAGATGACCGGGAAGCGGGGAAGCGTTCTTTCACGAAAGCACAACAGGGCGAGACACTGTTCAAGGCGATCACTGCGGTGTACGGGATCGCTTCGCGCATCGCGCCCGATGACAGCACACGCATGCGGATACTGGACATCCGTTCATCCGCGTTCCCGCATTCCTCCGCGGGAGCCTGGCATTCACAGGACATCGCGAACGCCCCGCGCGCCGCGGTGGTCGCCATCCTTTCGAAGGTGCGGTCCGATATCCAGCAACTGCGCGACACGTGCGACTACGCCTTGTTGCGGGCATGCCTGGCCAGGAACCCGGCAGCGCATTGAAGGAGGTCCGGGGACCGGTCGCGGCGGTGAAGCGACGGACCGGGCACTATGACGGTCGCGCCGCGTCCTGTTCCTCCAGCACGGAGAACCGCGGCTCCAGAGGATCGAGCGCGACGAGCAGCCGGTCGAAGAAGGCCGGTCCTTCACGCGCGTAGTACGGCATGAAGTTCTCGCGACGCTCTTGCAGGCCGTGTGCGAAAAGACCGTCCAGCACGTCGTTCATCCTTCGCAAGCGGTCGGCCTGCTGGCGTTTGGCGGCGTGGACCAGCCGACGCTCGATCATGTCCAGGCCCTTGGCCGAGAAAGCCTCTTTTGCCCTGACGGATGCTTCCAGCGTGGGATCAGCATTCCGCGCACGCTGTGCCAGCCCGTTGAAAAGCTCCGCATGCACCGCTCGTTCCCGTTCGAGCGATGTGGAGAACGACGCATGCTCGACGGCGATCCGCTTCTCCAGCACGTCCCTCGTCGCGAACAGGTCTTCGACCCGCAAGCCGGATGCCCGCCACTTCTCCGCCTGGCGGTGGTGAAGGAACAAGGCGGATGTGCGCAGAACCAGCGCCGGCATGGGCACCTGCAGTCCTTGGAAAAGCCAGCGCAGTTGCAGCCAGTAGGCGAGTTCGCCGCCGCCGCCGATGTACGCGACGTTGGGCAACACCGTCTCCTGGTAGACCGGTCGCAGCAATACGTTGGGCGAGAACAGCTCCGGGTGCAGCTGCAGTTCGACCAGGATGCGCTCCGCAGTGAAGGTGGGCCCGCCGTCCAGCACTTGGAAATGATCATCGACGAGGTCGATGCGTGAACGCTTGGAGGCGGAGATATGGAAGAGGTTGATCTCGCGCGCGTGCGCCTGGGGTTCGTAGTGGCCGACCAGTTTGTCGTTCGCATACCGCACCGTGCGGATGGTGATCTGGTTGAGCAGTTCCTCCTGCATGACCGGAGCGAAGGCGCTCTTCAACCGCTTGTCGTCCGCGTCGATGATCACCAGACCGAAACGGCCGAAGAGGGCGTTCACGAAAAGCCGGGTGGCCTGGGCCAGCGTGGACCCCTTGCGGTAGCATGCGCGCAGTATCGCCCGGAGCTCATCGGCGTGGGGGCCGAAGCCGAGCAGGACATCCACTTCTTTCAGGACCGCGTCGATGCCCGCGAGCGGCAGCCTTCCTACAGGGCCTGCGGCATCTCCCGGCCATTGCACCTTGCGATCGCCCAGCCAGGCGTGGTCGATCTCCGCGCGGTCATGGTCCTCGGTGGCCATCCAGAAGACGGGAACGACAGGTTTCGCCGGTGTCGACAGTTCGCGCGCGAGGCGGATGATGTTCAGGATCTTGAACGGAACGTACAGCGGCCCGGTGAACAAACAGAGCTGATGGCCGGTGGTCACCGTGAGGGTCTGCTCTTGCCGGAGCGCATCCAGGTTGGCGCGCACGGCCGGGTCGATGTCGGTGCCGTCATACTGTTGCTCCAGCACGGCGCACAGGGTGGCCCGCATGTCCGGATCGAACCTGCGCGCATTGATCGCGGCCTGCAGCCCGGGCCGGTCCGGAATGTGCGTATAGAACTCCCGAAGTCCCTCCTCTCCTTCCACGTAATCCACCACGATCGGCGTGAACCGTTGCGTGGCGCGGTAATCAACTCGGTGGAGCGGCATTATTTCCCGGCCCGTCAGCCGATCGTCAGGATCCCGTGATGGGCGTGCGAAAGTAGGCGAGGCGAAACCCAGGCCCCTACTTTCACCACCTGACCCGTGTACCATGCGACTACCCGCCACGATCGCTCTTTGCCTGCTCGGCACAACGTCCCTCATCGCCCAGGATACGACCTCGGTGCAGACCTTCACGTTCGACAGCATCACCACGCGGCGGGGATGGTGGGTGTTCCCGCCGGCCTCCGAGCATTTCCGCAAAGTGCTGATGGTGCACACGCTGAAATGCGATCCACAGACCACATGGGACCAATACAACTGCGGGGAGTGGGACTACCTCACCTACCACTTCGTGCATGAGCATACGGGGACGCTTGACAGCGCGGCGCTGGTGCATCCCTATTTCCTCGTGGGAACGGCGGCACCGGACAGCGTGGTCGCCTCCACGCCCCACCCGTACCATGAATACCTGCGGTGGCAACGCCGGGGGAACGTGGCCGGCATCACGAACGGCTCGTTGGCCACCGTCGGGAGCAGCGACGTTACGGACACGAGCTCCTTCCTGGGTTTTACCCGCCGGAGCCAGTACCTCTACACGGCCGAAGAGCTCCTGAGCGCCGGACTTGTCCCGGGGCCGGTGCATGAGTTGAGGTTCCATCCGCTTGGTCCGAACGGCGCGTTGAACGTGCGCTGCGTCATCCGCATGAAGAACACAGCGGATACCGCGCTCAGCCGCTTCGACGATCTGGACCTGGTCACCGTGTTCGATGCGGGTCTGGTCTTCGACACCTTGAGCCTTGCGCTGACCACGCCATTCATCTGGGACGGCACCAGCAACGTGCTCATCGACATCGCGCAGGAAAGCTCGGACGACTACATGCCCGTTGCGCTGGAAGCCTCACAGGTGGTGGCGGGTCTCGCGCTGCAGGAGATCGGTGATGATGATGCCATCCGCACGGACAACGACTTCATCGGGATCGACCCCGGCCCGCTCGCCGGGGTGGACGATGCGATCACTATCACGTTCCGCACATACGGGGCGCCTGAGTTGCCCATGAACACCACGCTGCTGGAAGCCGCAGGCGCGAACGGTGAGCGTATCGTGAACATCCATCTGCCTTGGAGCGACGGACGGGTCTATTGGGATGCGGGAAGCGATGGAAGCAGCTACGACCGTATCGACAAGGCGGCCAATGAAGCCGACTTCGAAGGGGGCTGGACGGACTGGGCCTTCGTGAAGAATGCCACAACGGGCAGCATGAAGATCTACAAGAACGGCGCGATCTGGCACACCGGCACCGGCAAGACCAGGCCGCTCGGCGGCATCGTGCGCATGCGCGCAGGAAGCGATGCGAATGGCGGCAACCCCTGGCCCGGCATGATCGACGGCCTGAACATCTTCAACACGGAAGTGAGCGCGGCCACCATCGCGGCCTGGTACGACCGCAAGACCACCCCCATGCATCCGGACTTCGGGTCCCTGCTCTGTTCATTCGAGATGGACGAAGGTGTTTATCCCGGCCTGCCTTGGCTCGACAACGCCACAAGCGCTGCGGACCGCGCCTGGCTCATGGGCACCGTGAAGCGTGAACATCGCCCGGCCACCGCGTTGTTCCGCAACCCTGTCGTCCGCGACATCCGGCCGGTCGTCACGTTCGGACAGGGCGACTACACCATCACGATGGACAGCGTGCTCACATCGCAGCCGGTCACCGACTTCCTCCCGCAATTGGCGCGCGAGTACTTCGCCGTTCAGGGCAACACCACGGTCCCTATCGACACGGTGTTCGAATACAGCACCGGCTGGGCCTACACCTATGGGCCCGATGGCAACGCGCTCGATTCGATGATGGCGTCCGGAACGTTGTACGTCAACGACACACTCCACTATTCCGGTGTCCCCTTCGAGGTGGTCAACAACCACGAGATCGGCCGGTACATCACGCCGTATGGGATCGGGCTCAGCCTGGGCCCCGATGGCTTCAGCTGGGTGTATGATGTGACGGACTACCGATACCTGTTGCATGACAGCGTGGAACTGAGCGCGGGCAACACGCAGGAACTGATCGACCTGGAGTTCCTGATGATCGGAGGGGATGAGCCGCGCCCGGTGGTGAACGTCCAACGGCCTTGGGGGCCCATGGCCAGCTACAGCTATTCCGGCCTGAGCGACGATACGCAGCTTGCCCCTGTTACCGTAGGCCTTCATCACGAAGCATCGCAGTGGAAGCTGCGCAGCCGCTTGACCGGTCATGGGCACAACAGCAACGACGGCAACTACCCGCACTGTTGCGAATGGAAGGACAACACCCACTACCTCTCGGTGGATGGCGCCCAAGTGGACCAGTGGCATATCTGGCAGGAGAACGACTGCGCGAACAACCCGGTGTATCCGCAGGGAGGCACCTGGCTCGGCAGCCGCGAAGGCTGGTGCCCCGGCGACCTGGTGAAGGACCGGGACACCGAACTGACCCCGTACGTCTCCGGCGACAGCATCACGATCGATTACGCCATCACCCCCGTACCACAGAACAACCTGGGCATGGGCGGCGGCAACTATGTGATCAACATGGACCTTTTCGAGTTCGGCGCGCCCAGCCACGCGTTCGATGCGGAGATCTACGACGTGCGCCGGCCGAACGACAGCGGCTATCGGAGCCGTGAGAATCCGATCTGCAACGACCCGGTCATCGTGCTGCGCAACAACGGCACAGCGGCCATCACCTCGGTCACCTTCTACTACCATGTGAGCGGAGGCCAGGCCGTATCCCATGTCTGGAGCGGATCGCTCGGACCCGATCAGCGCACGGAGGTCGCACTACCGGTGGGCACACCCGATTTCTGGGGCGGTGACGGGCAGAATTTCTTCGACGTGGAGATCATCGGCGTGAACGGCGGCGACCTCGACGGATACGGCGCGAACGACCATTACCGCACCCATTTCGAGATGCCGGTGATCTACCCGGACAACTTCGTGCTCTACTACAAGACGAACAACCGGCCGGAGGAGAACGCGCTCTACGTGCGCGACTTCAATGGGAACACCGTTTTCAGCCGTACGACATTCACCGCTGGAACGACCTATCGGGACACGCTGGAACTGGCCCCGGGATGCTATGAACTCGAATTCACCGACGCTGCCAACGATGGGCTGAAGTACTGGGCCGATCCTGATGCGGGCACCGGGTTCTTCCGCTTCCGTTCGCTCGGCAACCAGTCCCTCCGGAACTTCGAGGCGGAGTTCGGGCACCGCATCTACACGGCGTTCGGTATCGGGCACATCACCGGCATGGATGAGCCTCGTATGGAGGCGGCCTTCACCGCGTGGCCGAATCCCGGCGACGGTGCATTCACTCTGGCCGTTGAGGGCATCGAAGGTGCCGCCCGGATGGAAGTGATGGACGCCACGGGCCGCATGTTGGCCAGCAGCTCGCTGCGACTCGTCGACCGCCGCACCATCCCGTTGGACCTCACGCACGAGGCGGACGGCATCTACCTGGTCCGGCTTGTCCATGAAAATGGCGCGTTGCTGCTCCGCCTGGCAAAGCGCTGAACCTGGCGCCCGCGCTCACTCCTCCGTATCGCGGGACCATACCCAGCCTGTAATGCTGAGCCCGTTCTTGAAGTAGCTGGTGCCGGCCTTGCCGATGACCTTCTTGTACTCGTCGGCCTTGTTTCCTTGCACCACGATGCGACGGATGATCACCTTGTTGCCTTCGGTATAACTCTCTTCGGTGACGCCCTGCGGATACTGGTTGGCCAGTTCGCCACGGTTGTAATCGGCGAAGGAGCGTTGCTCGTTCATGGACAGGTTGCCCAGTTGCTCCTTGGCGGCCATGCGCACATCCTCCGAGCGGTTGGACAGCTGGCGTTGACGGTCGGCCTGCTGGTCCTTTTCAACGGAAACGCGGTCGGCACGGTCGGCCGAACCCGCTGTCCCGCGCGAGGCCACGGCGGCCTGTTCCTCATGCTGATGGCTGACCTCGGCGAGGGCCTGTTCACTGCGCGCACGGCCGCCGGACTGATCGTCCACCTGGGTCTGTGACCACAGGTCCTTCTCCTGTTGGCTGGAACCATTGCGCTCGGCTTGTTTGTCGCGCAACGTGCGGTCACGTTCCTCCAACTGGGCGGTCAACGCCTCGTTCTGCGCGGTCGCGGCCCCCCTGCTCTCGTCGGCCTTCCCGCGCATCTCGGCCTGGCGTTGCGCCAACGCGGCGCGCTGCGCGGCCAGTTCCTCCTCATTCCGTTTGCGTTGGGCATCGCTGCCCGCGTAGATCTTCTCCGTACCCTCTACATAGGCCTTGTTCTCGCGCAAGGCGCCTTCCTGCCGCCCGGCCCATTCGGTCGTATGCGTCCGGATCGAATCGGAGACATCCGCCTTGAGCTTCTTGATACGATCGTACTTCTCCTGTTCTTCGCGCAAGCGGGCGGCACGCATGAACTCTTCCGCGTCGCTGACGTCCTTGGTGTTCACCGTGGTGGTGCTGCGGGCCGGCGGCGGGGGGGGCTCATCCTCCTTCTTCCGGGCAGCGAGTTCGGCTTCCTGGCGGAGTCGTTCCTGTTCGGCCAGCAGCTTGTCGATCTTCTCGATCTGGGCCTGCGGATAGACCTCAGCCGGCTTGATGTCCAGCGCTTGGGTGTAGAAACCTCGCGCTTGGTCATAGGTCTCCGTACCCATTGCAGCATCCGCGTCGGCGATGATCTTCAGATAAGCGGCTTCCTTGGCCTTCTCCGAATCCAGTCGCGCTTGCTCATCCATCGCGGCAAGGCGCGCGGCTTCGGCATCGGCCTCCGCCTTGCGCCGGAGTTCCTCTTCCAGACGCAAGCGCTCAGCTTCCGCAGCGTCGGCGTCCAGCTTGGCGCGCCCACGGTCGGCCAGGAGTTTTTCGATCGCATCCAAACGCTCCTTCGGATACTTCTCTTCTGGCTTGATGGAAAGCGCCTCGGTGTAGCGAGCGCGCGCATCGTCGAACTTCTCCGAACCGAACGCCAGATCCCCCTTGGAAATGGCTTCCAAGTAGCGCGTCTGCACTTCGTCGTCCGCAGCCAGTTTCTTCCTGCGCTCCTCCTCCGCGAGCGCGCGATCGGCGGCCTCCTGGGCGGCTCGCAGGCTGTCCGCCTCGTTCTTGGCGGCCAGATCGGCGAGCAGTTTCTCGATCTCCGCGATGCGGTCCTTGGGATGCTGCTCGTCGGGCTTCACGCCGAGCGCGTCCGTGTAGCCGCTTTTCGCCTTCGTGTAATCCTTGGTCTTGAACGCGAGGTCCGCTGCGGCGATCAGGTCCTTGTAGTGTTTCTCCTTGTCGGCCGCCTCCCGCTCCAATCGTTCCTTTTCGGCCTTGTCCTTGGCTGCGGCGTCCAGCAGGCCGTTGATCTCCGAGATGCGGTCCTTCGGATGCTGCTCATCGGGTTTGATGCCGGAAGCGTCCTTGTAGTCATTCAGCGCGTCCGCGTACTTCTTGCCATCGTAGGCCTTGTCGGCCTTCGTGATCAGGTCGTTGTATTTGTCGTCGAGCTCCTTCTTCTTCCGGTCCTCTTCTGCCTTGAGGGCACGTTCGGCGAGCAGGCCATCGATCTCCGCGATCTTGGTATGCGGGTACTTCTGGTCGGGTTTGACGCCGAGCGCCTCCTGGTACTTCGCCTTGGCCAGGTCCAGCTTGTCCTGCGCGAGCAATCCGTCAGCGGAGCCGATCAGCAGTTCGTACTTCGCATCGATCTGCTTCTGCCGCTCCTCGTCTTCCGCCTTCTTTTTCGCGTCCGCGATGGCCTTGTCGATGGCGGCCAACTGGTCCTTCGGGTATTTCTCCTGGGCCTTGAGCTTGAGGGCCTCATTGTAACCCTCGCGGGCATCATCCCACTTCTCCCCATGGAAGGCGGCATCCGCCTTGGCGATGGCTTCGTTGAACTTGTCATCGAGTTCCTTCTTCTTCTTGTCGTCCTCTGCCTTTTGGGCCAGTTCCGCGATACGCCGCTCGATGGCGGCCAATTGATCCTTCGGGTATTTCTCCTGTGACTTCAGGCCGAGCGCCTCATTGTACTTCGCCTTCGCCTCCTCAAAGCCGTCCTGCTTGAACGCCGCGTCACCGGCCGCGACCGCAGCGTTGTACTTGTCATCCAGTTCTTTCTGCGCGGCCTTTTTCTGGTCCTCTTCCGCCTTCTTGGCCAGTTCCGCGATGCGCCTCTCTATGGCGGCCAATTGGTCCTGCGGATATTTCTCCTTGGGCTTCAGCCCGAGCGCTTCGTTGTACTTCGGCTTGGCCACCTCGAAATTGTCCTGCTTGAAGGCCGCATCCGCTGCGGCGATCACGGCCGCGTACTGGGCATCGAGTTCCTTGGCTTTGCGCGCTTCGTCCTCGGCCTTGGCCAGTTCCTCGAGTTTCTTTTCGATCGCGGCGAGCTGGTCCTTGGGGTACTTCTCCTCCGGCTTCAGGCCAGTGGCCTCGGTGTACTTCTCCTTGGCCTGTTCGTACTTGGCGGATTTGAACGCTCCATCCGCAGCGGCGATGGCAGCGGCGTACTTCGCGTCAAGCTCTTTCTTGGCCTTGTCCTCCGCGTCCTTTTTCGCTTTCTCTTCGATCTTCTGTGCGATGAGCGCTATCTGGTCCTTGGGATACTTCTCATCGGGCTTCACCTCGGACGCGTCCGTGTACTTGTTGCGGGCCTCCTCCCATTTCTCCGTCTTGAACGCCGCATCAGCCGCAGCGAGCGCGGTTTTGTATTTCTCGTCGCGCTCCTTGTTCTTGCGGTCCTCGTCCGCCTTCTTGGCCAGCTCATCGATGAACGCCTGGCATTCCTTCATTTTGGCCTTGGGGTAGGCGTCGTCCTTCACCTCGCTGGCAGCCTGGT
>JAGODO010000338.1 GCA_017998165.1 Flavobacteriales bacterium
GCACGTCGATACTATCGGCTTTCGTACGGTCGAGGCTCTCGCCCAAGCCCAGCTCGATGCTGATGCTCTTGTAGCCGAGGCTGAGGTCCGTGCTGCGGCTCTGTGTTTCCCCGCTGATGTCGACGACGCTCGCCTCCACCGTGAAGTTGAAGATCGGATCGGCTCCGCGCGGGAACTGGTCGTCCGCTTCCGCTGTGAACTTCACCGTGAACTTCCCCTGCGCGTCACACTCCGCCTCGCCTTGCGCCACTTGAGTGCTACGGCCCCATGGCAACCAGCCACGGTACCACCAACCGCACCACCAGGGCATGCGCGCACTGCGCTTCACGGTCCATTGCACGCGCGCACCGTCGAGCGGCACGCCCGCGTAGCTCTTGGCGAGACCGGTCACCGCCGTTTCCTGTCCGAGCTTCGGCTGGCCGGCAATAGGGTCGAACGTCACCTCGAACGTCGGGCGTTCATACTCCTCCACTTGGATCTGTTGCGACCCGTGCGGTGTCTCCAAGGTCATGCTGCCCGTGAGCGCGCCCTGTGGCGCGGTGAAGGTGCCATGGAACGCGCCGTAGGCATCGCTCGTCACGCTGAGCGAATCGACCTTCTGGTAGTTGACGTCAAAGAGTTCGACCGTGGTCTTGAAGCCGGCCACCACCTCGTGGCTCTTCCCGCTCTTGCGCGTGACCAGGCCTTTGAACATCACCGGTTGGCCCGGGCGATAGATGGCGCGGTCCGTGAAAAGGAAGATGCGCGGCTCGTCCGGCTGCTCAGGTGTGTAGTCGTCCGGGATCCAGGTCTGCGTGCTGACGAAGCGGTCCTCGCCGTCCTGCAATTCCCAGCCGATGCTGCCCGACGCACCGCGGAGACGCGTACGCACAAAACCATCCTGCCCGGTCGTGAAATTCTCCAGTGAACGCTTGAAGACGTTGCCTTCGCGATAGTCGCGCGACCAGGACACCACACCGATACCCGGCTTGGGCGCGCCCGTGCCCCGGTCCACGACCAGGAGGTCCAATTCCGCGTGCTTCCAACGTTGGGTCATCGCCAGACGGGTGACCCAGAAGCGGCCGAAGGCGATGTTGTCCACCTTGGGTTTGAACGTCGCGCTGTCTGATATGAGCAGCGCGTAGTGGCCGAACGACAAGCCATCCACCGCGACCTCCGTCATATGCGCGTTCAGGTCACCATCATCCGGCAGCGAAATGCTCCACTCGCGCAACGCTTTGCGCTCCACGAGTTTCTCGCCATCGGACGATCCGTTGGTCTGCAAATACTCGTCCGTACTCCAGTCGTCCTTTACGAGACGCAGCCACAGTTTGGGCACATTGCGACAGGTGACCGCGGCCTTGAACGGCGCGTCCGGCAGTACGCCTTCCTCCAGTTGGACCGACAATTCGGTATCGAGCAATCGCGCACGCATGGACTCGGCGTGTCCCGCCGCGAACGACCCGGGGTACCGGGCGATCACTTGATCGCAAAGGGCCAAGGCCTGCTTGCGTTCCTGCTTCCATGGCACTTCGGCACCGGCCCCTTCCAGCAGGCGTTGGTACTTGTCGGCCATTTCCTGATGCCAGTGCGCTTGGGCCATCAGCACATCACCGAGGCAGGTATCCTGCGGCAGCCTTGAAGCCAACGTGGTGAGCGCCTTGAGATACAGACTGTCCTTGTCCGGCAGGGTGCTGCGCTCGCGCACGAAGGAGAGGCGCCCAAGCGCGTTGTCCACCAGCGCGTCGGGCTTCGTATCGCTCAAGTGCGCGCGCTCGAGTTCCCGGTGCAGATGGAGGGCCTGCAACTCCCAGCTCGTACTGTCCGCGTGCGCGAGGCGCATGTGTGCGAAGTCCTCGAAAAGCCCGAAGTGCCGCGCGTCGTTCAGTGTGAACCGCGAAGCCGGTTCGGCCACCCGCGTTTCGGTATTGCGGAACACCTCCAAGGCGCGGTGAGCGAGCAGATCGAACAAGGTTGGGCGAAGCCGCAGTCCTACCCGCTTGTTCCGCTCGGAGTCCTCGGGCCGCTCCGATACGAAGGGCAGCAGCAGGTTCGCGATCCGCTCGTTCGGTACCGCCTTCAAGCTGTCGGCATCCTTCAGTGAAGCGCGGTACTCGGCGATCACCTTCTCCATGAACTGCGGCTGCGTCCAGGTGGCCATATCGACCCTCGACTCCGCTCTGGGTGACACGTCCATTGGAGTGCGCTCCATGATCTCCCAACGGTTGTCGCGGTAGTAACTCCAGTACTGCTCGGCGATCACGCTGTGCAGCAGGGCATTCAAGGGGAATGCGGCCGTCTCCGCACGCGCCTCGAACGCTCCGATGATCGTGCTGTCCTCGCCCCCGGTCATCTGCTGGAAACGCGCGGTGGTCATCATGGCGCGGAACTCCTGCTGCCAGTCGCCGGTAGTGCGGGCCTCCGCGAGCAGTACTTCCGTGGCGGTGAGAGCTGATACGTACTGGCCGATGTTCGCCAGCGAATCGATCGGTGCCCAGCGCGGGTCTTCGGGAACGGAAGGCGTGTTGATGGCGGTGCGTTTGTTGGTGCAGCCGGAAATGAGCGCGATCGCGGCGAGGAGGAGAACGAGGTGCTTACGCATGGCGGAGTGGAACGCAAAGGTGCCGCTGATCAGATGATCGGCTGATGTGATGGTCAGATAATGACCGTTCTGACGTTCAGGCAAAGCGAGCGGCGTCGACCTCGGGGTCCAATGCCGTGCCATCGAAGAGGTGTCCGGTGAGGTGCTGGGCGCTCCACGGTGCCAGCAGTACACCGCGCGAGCCCAGCCCGTTCAAGATGACCTCGTGTGCGGCGGTTCGGCCCAGGACCGGTCGTCGGTCGCGGGAGGCGGGGCGCACGCCGGCCCAGTGCTCTTCGACCTCCACTGGTCGCTGCACGATGCGTTCCAGCTTGTCCGTAAGCCAGCGGCGCGCTTCCTCCGTGGGGCCGCTCCAGACATTGTCCCACGCGAACGTGGACCCGACGCGGTACCGGTCATCGCCTATCGGCAGGAGGAAGACGCCCCGATGGACGACGCTCTTCAACCGCAACCCCGGAATGCGCACGGTGAGGCCCTCTCCGCGAACGGGGACCAGGAACCCGCCCGGTGCGCGAGGGCCCTCGCAACGTACCAGCACGGGGGCTGTGCTCTGATGCACCCGGCGACCGCCGTCGATCGGGTGGATCTCATCCGGACCAACCTGTTCTTCCATCAGATCGCCTGTGCTTTTCCAGCGTTCCCGGTGCGCATGGAGCAGCCGTCGCACATCCAGCCATGCGCAACGTTTCACGATGCCGTAGCCGTACGGTCGAGGTAGCTCGTCCACCCCCGCATCTGCCGCCGGGCCTTCTCCCAGCATGCGCGCCATCTCTGGATCCTTCATACGAAGTCGCCAGATGCCGGCCTCTTTCGCGGTGGGGAAGAGCTCCACGAACTCGATCGGGTTCCAGAAACGCGTGTCGTAGCGCTGCTCGAGATCCCGGTAGAACGCACCTGCGATGGCAAGCATCTCGGACGCGCGCCAGCTCGGTACCGTGCGCCGCAGAACGATCGGGTTCACCAGGCCGGCGGCCACGTGCGAGGCGCGGCCTTCCTTCGGCACATCATAGATGACCACACGCAGCCCGCGCGCCGCGAGCACTTCAGAAAGCACCGTTCCGGCCAATCCTTGGCCGATGATGATCACGTCATGCGAAAAGGACACGGCCCCGAAGATCGGCGTGAGGACCATGTGCACATGTGACCCTGCGAACATGTGCACATGAAGGCAAGGATGAACAAACGTCAGCGACTGCGAAGGCTCAGGCGGCGAGCAACCGCTGCATGCGGTCGATCAGCTCCTCCTGGTCGAACGGCTTCTGGAGCACATCATCGGCCCCACTGCTCCTGGCCGCCTCGTGCAAATGGGGCAGCTCATAAGCGCTGATCACCAGCACGGGCGTGTGGTC
>JAGODO010000061.1 GCA_017998165.1 Flavobacteriales bacterium
CCCTTGGGGCGCAGTACGCGCGTGGTCTCGGTCGTGTTCTTGGACTCTTTCCACTCCACTGCCGTTGTCGTATCGGGAGTTCCCTCTACCAGATCCATGTAGCTGAAATAGACGCCCTTCTTGACTTGGGTCCCCGAAAGCGCCAGGATGTCATCCGCCCTCCGGATGAACGGCCTGCGCAAGTGCCGATCGGCAACGGGGCGAGCCCTGAGCTTGGACCGGTCGAGCGCCATCGCGTAGCGGCGCAGACAGTTGTCCAAGGCATGCGCGATGTTGGCGGCGTGATCGTCCGTTGCGTCCATTCCTCCGCTGTGGACCAGTGTGGTCCCGAACCGGTATGTACTGATCCAACCGCTGTCGGACCGCTCCAGCACCTCCGCCGCGAATCGGCAGAAGGCCAATTCGCGTGTGGCCAGGGTGCGCTCTGAGATGTCGATGGTGTCGACCTTGAGCACTATGTGAGGCCCGTCCATTCCACCGGTGCGCAGGCGGTCCAGCAACGCTTTCAGCTCGGTACGTGCGTCGCCGCTCAGGAAAGCGTTCACCGGTTTGTTCGCCATGCCCTTCTGCACTACGCCGATCGACGCTTGCGGGTCGAACGCGGTGATGACGCTGTCCACGATGATGCTGTGGGCTGCTTGGTCCGGTGGCCAACCCTCGCCCGTCAACGGCACCGAACGCAGGTCGATGAATTTCTGGGCTTGCGCCGCAGGCGCGAAGAGACATACGGCCGCGAAACAGCAGACCGTCGAGAATGTGTGACGCATGATCAAGGTCCACCAAATTGCGGAAAAGCCGCGTTCCGATCACTTCCCGACCAGCACACCGAACACGGCATGCTCTTCCACGAACCAGAACCGCTGGCGCGCGCGGTCCACATCGGTTCCTGTGGTGAGCACATCCGGGAGTTCGATGTACCCGCCCTTCACGGCCGCGCGCAGGAAGAGACGGTCCCAGAACACGGCGAACACGCCGAGCTGCACCCCGGCACCATACCCGGCAAGATGGAACTTGTTGTTGATACCCTCACCGAACAGCCGGACATCGGTACGCGGGATCACCGGGCCGGCGAACGCGCCTTCCGTCAGGAACATCGCGTGCTTGCCCGAGGGGCTGTGCCAAAGGCGATCGTAGTGGTCCGCATCCGCGCTCACCAGGTTCAGGCCGTCCGTGTGCTCGTACTGGAGAAAGTCCGCCGTGAGTTCCACGGCGTGTTCCTCGCTGCCCGCGTAGTGCTGCGAGCGGTCCGCGCTGATGGACCCGGTGAGGCGCACGGTCTGGTCCTGCACCATCACATACTTCATATGGTCCATCCGCAGGGAGAAGCTCCAGTGGTCGTTCAGGAACCAGCCCGCACCATAGTTGTATTGGGGCAGCGACAGGTCGCGCGGGTCGAAGTAGACACCGAACGAGAACGCCTTGGGCGCGTCCTTCGCCACCACGTCGTGCAGGATGAAGTCATAGCCCGGTCCGTCGAAATGGATGTTGCTCACCGAGAACTGGGCCCGGTTGTAACCCCAGCTGGCGAACACGCGGTGCCGTAGTTGGACCGCCCTCGGTGCTTGTGCATGGGCATGGCACGCCCAAAGGGTCAGCGAGCAGAAAAGCAGCCGATGCGCGATCGCACGCATCCTACTTCCAGCCCTTGGGTTTTTCCCTATGGCCTTCCAGTCGCACACCATCCTTCGGGGTTACGAGGATGAAGCCGTCGGGCTTCAGGCGCTCCACGAGGTACCGCGTCTTCATCTTGCCACTGGTGATGGTCACCATGCCCTTGCGGTCCACCTCCCATTCGCCGTCCACCTTGATGCGGCCGTTGCCCTTCTTTACCACGGAAACAATACCGTGCGCCTCGAAGCAGTAGTAGCCTTCCATGCCACCATCCCCGGCGTACCAGCAGCCTGTCAGGTTGGGCGCGATACTGTCCACAGGATACTCCGCCTGGGCCATGGACATCACACTCGTGCAGAGCAGGAGGAACAGGATGACCGGACGCATGCTCACCAGGTGAAAAGCGGGCGCAGGCGCATCATGCCGTTCACTTGGAAGCGGATGCGGTTGAGTTCGCTCTCGTCGCTGGGGTGCGTGATGGCCGCGTCGATGAGCTGCGCGATCTGCTGGCATTCGGCCTCCTTCAGGCCGCGGGTGGTGATCGCCGGGGTACCCAAGCGGATGCCGCTGGTGACGAATGGGCTCTGCGTATCGAACGGCACCATGTTCTTGTTCACCGTGATGTCCACCGATCCCAGCACGCGTTCGGCCTCCTTGCCCGTGATGTTCTTGTTGCGCAGGTCGATGAGCATGCAATGGTTGTCCGTGCCGCCGCTCACGATGCCATAGCCTTTCTCCACGAGTGCTGCTGCGAGCGCGGCCGCGTTGGCGATCACCTGCCTGCCGTAGTCCTTGAAGCCCGGTTCCAGCGCTTCGCCGAAGGCGATTGCCTTCGAGGCGATCACATGCTCGAGCGGGCCGCCCTGCGTGCCGGGAAATACCGCGCCGTCCAGGATCGCGCTCATCATGCGCGTCTCGCCCTTGGGCGTTTTCAGGCCCCAGGGGTTCTCGAAGTCCTTGCCCATCATGATCAGGCCACCGCGTGGCCCGCGAAGGGTCTTGTGCGTCGTGGTCGTTACGATGTGGCAATGCGGCAGTGGATCGTTCAGCAGCCGCGCGGCGATGAGGCCGGCCGGGTGGCTGACGTCCGCCAGTAGCAATGCGCCCACGCTGTCCGCGATGGCCCGGAACCGCGCGTAGTCCCAATCGCGGCTGTACGCGCTGGCACCGCAGATGATTAGCTTCGGTTTCTCGGCCTTGGCCTTGACCTCCACCTTGTCCATGTCCACACGACCCGTGGACTGTTCCACACCGTAGAAGGTGGCCCGGTACAGCTTGCCGCTGAAATTGACCGGGCTGCCGTGCGTAAGGTGCCCGCCATGGCTGAGGTCGAAGCCGAGGATCGTGTCACCTGGCTTGAGCACGCCGAGCATCACGCTGGCGTTCGCTTGCGCTCCGCTGTGCGGTTGAACGTTCGCCCAAACCGCGCCGAAAAGCTCCTTCACCCGGTCTATGGCCAGGTTCTCGGTCTCGTCCACGTGCTCACAGCCACCGTAATAGCGCTTTCCCGGCAGGCCCTCGGCGTACTTGTTCGTCATCACCGAACCCATCGCCTCCATCACCTGGTCGCTCACGTAGTTCTCGCTCGCGATCATCTCCAGGCCCTTCATCTGCCGCCATTTCTCTTTCTCGATGATGTCGAAGACGGCGGTATCGCGCTTGGTGGCTACCGGGGCGTTGATCGTGTCGGCCATGCGTATGGAATGGGCGGCTAAAGTAGGATGGACATACTTCAAGGGATCAGTGCGCCGGCAGATAGCCATGCACCACCAGTGAATCCACGAGCATTCCGCCGAAAAGACGGGCGCCCGCCTCGTTCAGGTGATTATGATCGCAGAAGTGGTCGTGGTCATCCACACCCGGTGTTTCCGCGAAGTCGAACCACTCGGGACGCTGCGGCCGGAGGGCGAGTACGCTGTCCATCAGCGTGCGGAACGCCTCATGCCGTGCGAAACCCCCTTGGCGCGGGTAGAAGTGCGAGCAGAGCACCACGCGGATCCCCCGCTCATCGCATAGGTCCAGACAGTCGATGAAACGCTCCAGTTGACGCTGATCCACATGGAAGGGTCGCGCGGTCGGGTATTTCAGGTCCGCACGGGCTGAATCGGGCGAGATCGCGGCTCCGTTCCCGACGTACTGCTTGTGTTCCCACGACGCGGCCGAGCCCTTGTCCAGCATGCGCAAGGTGAACATGTTCAGACCGCGGAGATCGCGGAAGGAGGCGGCCAACGAGAGGGCCGCACGGTCGTCGTCCATGTTCCGCGTCAAGTCGCTCACACTCTCGGTGCCCGGATGGTCGAAGGCGTTCTCATAGGTGTCGATGACCAATAACGGTGCACGCTCACGGGTCACGTATCCCTGCAGGACGGCATAGGTGCTCAGCGGCGATTGTGCACTGCTGCCCATGTTGAACATGCGATAACCACGCTCCCGGAAGATGCGCGGGTCGTAACCGCGATAGGCATGCGAAGAGCCGATGACCACCACGTCGTACCCGGCGCCGTCCGCCCAGTCCTTGAACTTCGTGTACGAGACTCCGCCCTTGGTCTGGTAGTAGTCGTTCGTGCGGTAGATGACCGGTTTGCCCTGGTAACGGATGCGCGTGAGGGCGAAGAACGCGAGTACGTACAGCACTGCTGTCGCGAGCAGGAATTTCGATCCATGGATGATCAGGCGCTTCATCCTAGAACTGGAAATAGATGAAACTGGTGGAACCGAAATAACCGAAGATCAGCAACGCCACGGCCAGCGATGCGAAGGCGACCTGCCCTTTCCAGCCGGTCGGCCAATGCCGCTCGCGCTTGATCCAAGCGTCATAGAATGGGTCGATGAAAAGGAAAACGACGAGAAGCGCCAGCGTCGCTTCAAAGAGCCCTGTGTTCAGGTCTTCGCGCAGGATCCAGAGGTCATTCATGGACCAGGCCGTGGTGGCGACGCGTTCGTACAGGGTGAACGCATCCTCCACCTTGTTCGCGCGGAAGAAGACCCAGGCGACGATCACCAGGAGGAACGTGACCATGATGTTCACGGAGCGTTTCAAACGCGGCAGACGACCAATACCGGTGAGCGCATCGGCCCGCTTCCACAGCGGTGCGAAGAGCAACGCCAGCACAAGGTAAAGGCCGTGCAATCCGCCCCAGCAGATGTAGGTCCAGTTCGCCCCGTGCCACAGCCCGCTCACCAGGAACACGATAAGCAGGTTCGTGTACCAGCGCCATTCCACGACGCGGTTGCCGCCGAGCGGGATGTACAGATAGTCGCGGAACCAGGAGCTCAGGCTGATGTGCCAGCGGCTCCAGAATTCGCTGATGCTCCCGCTGCGATAGGGCGTGCGGAAGTTCACCATCAGGTCGAAGCCCATGATGCGCGCCGCACCGAGCGCGATGTCCGTGTAGCCGCTGAAGTCGCAATAGATCTGGAAGGCGAACAGGATCGTGGCCAGTGAAAGGCTCGCCGCATCGTAGTCGCCAACGCGCCCATAGACCTGGTCCACTACCACTCCGCAGCGGTCCGCGATCACCAATTTCTTGAAGAAGCCCCAGAGCATCTGTTTCAAGCCCCAGACCACGCGGTCGTATTCGAAGCCGGAACGGATGCCGTGACCGTCGACGGCATTGAGCTGGTTCAACAGGTTCCCCGGGCGCTCGATGGGACCCGCGACCAGTTGCGGGTAGAACATCACGTAGAGCGCGAACACCCCGAACCTGCGCTCGGCTTTCTGGTGCCCACGGTATACCTCGATCGTATAGCTCAAGGACTGGAATGTGTGGAACGAGAGCCCGATGGGCAGGACCATGCCCGCCGGCAACCAACCGAAGAAGGTCCACTCCTTCAGCTTCGGAACGTGGTACGATAGGCCGATGTCCGCGAAGAGGCCGGTGAGGTTGCCGTTGATGAAATCCCAATACTTGAAGACCGCGAGCACGCCGACGTTCGCGATGATGCTGGCCACGAGAAAGGCTTTGCGCCGCGACCCCTCGCTGCGCTCTATCGCGATGCCGGCCACGTAGTCAACGCCGATGGTGAAGGTGAGGATGAGGATGAACAGCGGCACGAAGGCCATATAGAACCAACAGCTCGCGACCAGAAGAAGCAACCAGCGGAGGTTCTTGGGCAGCAGGAAGTACAGCCCGGTGACCAGTGGGAAGAAGAGCAGGCAGAACTCCGCGCTGTTGAAGAGCATGGGTCAGGGGAGCGGTGCCGGAGGCACTTCGATGGTTGTCCGTTGTCGGTTGTCGGTTGTCCGGCGTGGCGCGAAAGGCACGCGATGCTCATGTGCCGGAACTCCATGACCACTCCATCGGCAGCCAGACAACCGACAACCGACAACCGGCAACGGGCACCCGACAACCGACAACCGCATCATGAGTTCAGCAGGTTCTCCAACAACCGGCCGTGTACGACCTCTGCATTGAAATGCGCCGACCAGAACGCCCGCACGCCAAGGCGGGCCTCGGGCGTTAGCCAGCCGCTGTCCTTGAACACCTGCAGACAACCGGCGAGGTCATGCGCGGTGAGCGCGTTCGGCAACAGCACACCGGTATGGGGCGTCACGATCTCGTTCACCCCGCCCGCGTCCGCCGCGATGAGCGGTATGCCGAAGCTCGCCGCTTCCTGCAACGCGACCGGGGCGCCCCCTTCCGTCTCGCTCGTGTGTACGAAAACGTCCACCGGATGGGCCTTGTACCAATTGATCACTTCGGTGTTCGGTCGGCTGCCCATCAGTTCCACCTCGATGATCGGTGGCAGATCGCGCACAAGGGGCTCGATATGCGCGCGCTCTTCACCATCGCCGAAATGCGTCCACTTCACGGGCATGCGCAACATGGCCAAGGCCTCCAGGAGCAGATGCACGCGCTTCAAGGGCACCAGGTTCGCACAGCTGGCGATGCGGAGCGTTGCCGAAGGCGCCCACGGCCCTATCCCATGATCGCGGGTGGCCAGGTGGCTCAAGTGGAATTTCTCCTTCGCCCACGGATAGCGTTCGCACATGTGTTCCTGGCCCGCTTTGGCGATGGTGAGGACGTGGTCCACCTGCTGGACATGGAAGCTCTGCAGCATCTGCCAGTTGTACTGGGCGCGGTGGTCGAACATATCGAAGCCCATCATCCGGGTAACGAACCGCACTTCCGGTGAGGACAGTTTCCACAGGCCCAGAACGGTGGCCCAGTCGCTCGTCCAGTAGGAGTAGAGTACCACGCGCCGGGGGTCGTACTGCCGGGCGAAACGCGCGGTGAACTTCTGCTCGCGGTACAACGCCTGGCGGATCCGGCTCATCAGGTTGCGCTTCCGCGCGGACCAGGCTTCCGCGCTCGGGGCGGACGATCTGCACACGCGCATCACGTGGTTCCAGCGGCGCAGGTCCATGAGTACGCGCAACGGGCCTACCGCTTCGTAGGCGTCGTCGCTGAGCAGTTGTATCACGTCCACGTTCTTCGGAAGCGCGCGTATCGCACCCTCCGGCATCAGTGGAAAGACCTTCACGCGCTCGAAGCCGCGCGCCAGGATGGGCAGTTCACTTTCCAGGAACGCTTCGCCGTTGCCGAACGGGAAACGGATGGTGAAGAGCCATAACTCACGACCGGTGCCTTTTGACGCCATGGTGCTCATCCATTGGCCACGCGGCCCAGCAGGGCGTTCACGCGGTATTTCGCCAGGTACAGCACGCGGTCCATCGGCCATGAGCGGCTCAGGCGAAGATGCTCCATCGCGACGGATGCGCCGTAGCGCGGAAGGTAATGATAGAGCCCGTCCCACGCCTGCATGACGCGGCGGGCGAAGGCTTCGCGCGGGAAAAGGTTCCGCTCCGTGTTGATCATCAGCAGCCGGTCGAACCACGCCCGCAGGCCGCGCACGCGCTCTTTGGTCGGTTTCCGTTTGAACAGGTACAGCCCCATCAGGTGCAGTTCCAACTCCTCCTCGGAATGAGCGATGCCGTAGAACCCGAAAATGTTCCGCGCCAGCACCGTGAAGTCCGCATGTCGGTCGCGGCCGTGGCTGATGTTCTGTTCCCCGCGCCGGTAAAGGGCGACGGCCTCGGGAATGTTCGCGAAGCGCGTGACACGTCCCATGCGCGTCCAGAACAGCCAGTCCTCGCCGATGCGCGGCCATGAGGGGTCGTAGCGCAGGCCATGTTCCTCCAGCACGCTGCGCCGCAGGATGCTGGCGCCCTGCGACAACGGAACGCCGAAGAGCTGCTGGGCAGCGCACGCATCGGGATCCAACGGGAAGGACCACGACTCCTTGGTGGAACCGAAGAGGTCGAGCCGCCCGCCGCTGGCACCGATGTCCGGATGTGCGTCCATGAAGGCAACCTGCCTCGCGATACGGTCCGGCAGGGCGATGTCATCCGCATCCAGCCGCACGATGTACTCCCCCAGGCAAGCATCAAGTCCGGCATTCGCCGCACCGGCAGGCCCAAGATTGTCGGGCAGTTCGATGATGCGCACGCGCGGATCGTCCATCGACCGCAAGATCGCCAAGCTGTTGTCCGTGCTCTTGTCGTCCACGCACACCACTTCCATGTCCGCCAACGTTCCCTTCAACACACTCTCCACCGCCTCCTTCACGAAGGGCGCCTTGTTGTACACGGGGATCAGCACGCTCGCTCTCATCCGAACAAGTGCTTGAGCTTGCGACGTACGCGATAGCGGTTCCATGTGGTGCCATCCACGGCCAGCCGGGCTTTGGCCCACCGCTCGGCCATGCCGGGCAGCAACCGGACCTCATTGGTGAAGTCCCCTTCATGCAGGCGCTGCATCATATGGAATTCCGTTTCCGTGTGTATATGCCCGTGCCACTTCAACAGGAAGTGGACGGACATGTCGCGGACGACCTTGTGGTGCTCCGATCCGTTGGCCGGAATGCCGCGGAGCGCAGGGCGTTCCGGATAACCCAACGCCATCATCGCGGCCACATCCTCGTTTTCGGTACGCTCGCACAGACCATACAGGATCGTTGCCATTTCGCGCAGGAAGCCGCTGTGCTGGGTCACCGTCTTGCTCTCGTCATGCAGCCGGAACATCGCCAGCGGCATGCGTTCGAAGCGCATGTGCCGCGTGCCGTGGCGGAACAGGACCTGCCACCAGAGTTCCACGTCCATCACATACCGCAGCGCCGGGTCCACACCACCGATCTCCTTCACGACATCCACGCGGTACCAGGTGGCCGGTTGATTGATCACCGGATCGGCGAAGAGCTGCAGGTCATCTGTGGAATTCAACCGGTCGAAAACGCGCTCGCCTTTGGTGTCGCGGTGCGTGACCTGCCCGCCGAAGACCAGGAGTTCCGGGTCGGCCGCGAAGGCTTTTCGCACATGCGCGATCGCACCGGGCAGCAGCGCATCATCACTGTTCACCCAGGTGAAGGCATCGCCCGAGGCATGCGCGAGGCCCTTGTTGATCGCATCGCTCTGGCCCTTGTCCTTCTCACTGCACCACCAGGAGAGCTTTTCCGCATGCTGTTCGATGATCTCCTTTGAGCCATCCATGCTGCCACCGTCCACCACGATGTGTTCCACATCCGCGCCTTGGTCATGCACCGAGCGGATGCACTCTTCCAAGTAAGGCGCTTGCTGGTAGCTAGGGGTGATGATGGAAAGGCGCATCAGAAGGGTGGTTCCTCTCCGGCAAATGTCGCATGCGGGCGGTTCTCAATAGTGCCACTGGCCGCGCCAGCCCATGTTCTTCGGCGCGGTGGACCGTGAATGGACGTGCATGAACGGAAATGAGATCCCCTTTCGGCCAGTACGTCAGGCCTGTTCACGTCCATTCACGGTTGCGCATGAAGGCGCCTACGACGGATTCACCAGCGCCGTCCGCGTGTCCGCAGCGCGTCGTCATCATCGCTCGGGCGCTTCACCGGTGCCCCGTCGGGAAGGATGTCGCGGTACACGTTCATTACTTCGGTCGCATATCCTTCCACGGTGAAGCGCTGAGCGGCCTCCTCCATGCCGGCACGGCCCATGCTCCGCGCACGGTGCAGGTCGGCGAGCAGTTCCAGCATGCATGCGGCCAATGCCTCGGGCCCATCCGTGTAGAGCAGTCCGGTGATGCCGTCGCGCACAAGCTCCGGCGTGGCACCGCTGGCATGGCCGATCACGGGCAGACCGCTGGCCATGGCCTCCACGGTCACACGTCCCATGGCCTCATCGCGCGAGCACATCACCAGCGCGTGTGCCTGGCGGAAGAGCGGGAATGGATCCTCCACATAGCCGAGAAGCTCCACCACGTCCTGAAGGCCTGCCCGGTGGATGTGCGCCACCAGGTCCTTGTCCCGACCGCCGCCGGCGATAGAGAGTCGAACGTCGTGCCCCTTGGCCCGCACGGCCCGCACCGCGTCCACGGCCTCGTCGTAACGCTTGCCGGGGTGCAACAAGCCGACCATGACGAAGCGGATCGGGGAAGGAGAAAGCCAGCGTTCTTCGGCCTGCTGGGCGAACTCCGCGTAGCGCGACCGGCGCAGCACGCCATTGTAGGCCACTGTCACGCGCGCGGAAGGCGCATAGCGCTTCAAGTCCTCAGCGGCGGCATGGCTGATGGCGATCACCCGGTCGGCCGACTGTAGTGCATCGCCATAGGCACCACGGCCCATGTCCAGATGCAACCTGTAGTGCTTCTCCGGCATCTCGCGCACATGTTGCACGAGCGGAACGCCCGCCTCGCGCGCCACCGCTGCACCGACGCTCACCGCCGCCGAGTTCGCGTGCACGAGCGAAGCCCGCTGCGCCTTCACCCATTGCGCCAGCCCGGGGACCGTGAGCACGTTGTTGCGCGCCCGGGTCATGGCGGCCTGCTCATAGCCCCACCACTGTTTCAGCTTGTGGTAAAAACGCCCGCTGTACCTGCGCTCGCTCATCCATGGCTCGAAAGGGAAGACAGCGCAGGTGATGCCCGCATCGCGCAGGAATTCCAGCAAGGGGCCTTCGCGCGGCGCAACGACCAACGGTTCCACCTCGCCGCGAGCGCGCAGTTCCAGCACCAGGTCGATCAGCGACCGGTTCGCACCGTAGAGCTCGGTGTAGTGCGTGAGGTAGGCGACGCGCATGTTATCCGCCATAGCCTTGGCGAAGGCTGATCGGGACAGCACGCCGAAGTTACCGTGCTAGCGCCCTGCAGTGCCAGCGATGATCCCAGCGAGACTTCCGATCCTGTCCTCCAACCGGTGATCCCGTTGCGTCCGGACCCGCCCGGCCGCACCCAGCCGCCCGGCCAGCTCCGGATCCGCCGCCAGCGTACTGATGTTCGTCGACATGGCCGCGATGTCGCGCTCGTCGCAAAGCAGCCCTTCCACATCGTGCTCGATCACATCGGGGATGCCCGCATGGCGCGTAGCGATCACTGGCAGCCCGCTGGCCATGGCTTCCAAGATGCTGAGCGGCGTGCCCTCGTGGTCATTGTCCGCCGTTACCACGCTGTGTTGAACGAACGCGCGTACATGCCGCATGCGATCGGCCACCTGGTCGTTCGTGATCACGCCTGGGAACTCCACCACATCACCGAGCCCTTCGGCTTGCGCGAGTTGTTTGGTGCTCTCCCACAGCGGCCCTTCACCGGCCATGGTCAAGCGAAGCTCCGGGTCGCGCAGCCAGGCCGTGTGAAAGGCCTGGAGTGCCAAGTGCGGCGCTTTCTTGTCCACGAAGCGACCGACGGCGAGAAAGTGCTTGGGTGAGGTGGTGGGTGAAGCGGCGGTGAAGCGGTCCACTTCGATGCCATAGCAGTTGTAGTACAGCTTTTCGCGCGGGCAGCCGAGCGCGAGCAATTGGTGTTCCATCTCACGGCTCACTACCACAATGGCCGCCGCGCCTTGGAAGATGCGCTGGTAGTTCCCGTTCTCCTTCAGCAGGCGCGTGTGGAAAGCGTCGATGCCGTGGAAATGCACAACGAGCGGGATGCCCGTGCGCTGGCAGACATCGAGCATCGCTTCACCCGTAGGGCCATATTCTGCGAGCACGACCGCGATGCGGTGCTTCTTCAGCAGCCGCGCGATGGTGCCGCGCAGTATCTCCTGCGGATCGGCCTTGCGCACGCGCTGCACCACGCGCTTGAGCAAGGTGGGTGCGAGCAGCGATTCGCCCTCGATGTCGCGTTTCGGCAGGTGGCCGTCCGTCAGCGTGAGTTCAACGCCCGGCAGGTGCGCGATGTGGTTCGCGATGAAGGTCTCGCTCCACGCGCTGCGGTTGGGGGAGACGATGCACAGGCGCGGGGCGATGCTCATCGGGCCATACGTTTTCGGGCGAACCAGCCGGCGAGCGCCGGGAAGTACGCGACGACGAAGGTGCGTGCCAATTCACGCGCGGAGTAACCGGCCTGACCGCGCTCGCGCCAGATACGTTGCCAGCGCTGCCGAGTTACTGACCGGTCACGCGCGCTGACGGCCGCTTCAAAGGCCATATCGAGCAGTTCTTTCCGGCGACGTGCCAAGCGCTCCGCATAACGGCCCTGCGTCAGGCTGTCCAGATGGGGGAGCAGATCCAGGTTGAAATCGATCTTGTGCTGGCGGCTCCGCATACTGATGAGTCCACCGGCGTGCTGCCGACGTACGCCCATCGGCTCGTCGATGTAGGCGAGTTCTCCCAAGCCCGCCAGTGCGATGTTGATGGTGTGGTCCATCAACGGATGGTCCTTCAGCCGCTCCAGCAACCGCAGGTCCGGTGTGTTGCGCAGGCAGATGCTCACCGTGGGCACGAAGTTCTCCGTGATCACGTCATCGAGGCCGAAGCGCTCTTTCACCGGACGATCGCCGAGCCAGGCGCGCACATATTCCGTGCGTGTTCCATCCGGTGCCTGGTTCCACGCATCGTGGAAGCACATGCTCACGGACGGGTCCGCGCGAAGGACGTCCACTTGCTTTTGCAGCTTCAACGGGTCTGTCCAGAAGTCGTCGCCTTCCAGGATGGCCACGTAGCTGCTGTCGCGCAAGCACTCCTCCCACACGTCAAGGCCTGTCCGCGCGGCACCAAGATTCGTTTCATGCAGCATCGGCTTGATGCGCTCCGGATACTGCGCGGCCAGCTCCTCTACGATCGCGCGTGTGTTGTCCGTGCTCTTGTCCTCACCGATCACAAGCAATACAGGGAAGTCCGTGCGCTGCATCATCACGCTCTCCACGGCCTCGCGCACGAAGTGCTCGTGGTTGTAGGTGATCATGAACACCTTCAGCAGTTCGCGGTCTCCGCTCATGCCAAAGCGCTCAGCGGCAGTTCAGCCACTCCGAAGCCCGACTGCCCGAAACCGTTGCCATTGTAGAACATCAGCAGTCGGTCTTCCACTTGCACGATGTTCGGGTAGGCGATCATGTGCGCGTCCCATGCGCTCGGCGTTACGTCCATGCCGGCGATCGCATCGTTGCGTGACCAGCTGCGGCCGTCCGTGCTGCGCGCATAGCCAAGGCGGTAGGCGTCGGTGCCGTCGCGGAAGTCCGTGATGCCGCGGTGACAGAACCACATGTGCCAGATGCCGTTGTGCTCGATAACGGCGGGGCGATGCGTAGGTTCCTCATCGCGCTGCCAGTGCAGGAGCTCCTTGTTCTCGCGCTGCCAATGGATGCCGTCGGTGGAATGCGCGTAGCGGATCCTGTAGACCTCTTCGAGCTTGCCGTTGTGCTCCACCCAGCGTTGGCCCGAAGCGTACCATGCGTGCCAGTCAGGGCCTCGGCGAACGATGTTCACCGCGGTCGCAGACAAGGTTTCGTGCGCCGTGCGGTCGATCACCGGGCCGGCGAACAGTCGGCGGAACGTCGTGCCGCCGTCATCGCTCACGGCGATGCCGGTCCAATTGCTGTAGGGGATCTCGTGCCTGCGGCTCCAGCCACCGATGTAGAGCCAGACCTGGTCGCCGTTCTTCATGACGGCCTGTGGCATCAACCCATGCTCATCGAACATGCCGCGTTCGCCGGGTTGCAGGATGGGCTGGTCATGCACGTACAGGATCTTCAGCGGATCGTTCCGGTCCACATCGAGAAAACCTGTGAGGCTGAGCCCCGGCTTGGGCCGCGCGCTGAAGTACACGCGTATGCGGTCGTCCAACACGAGCGCTGTGGGGATCTGGGCATGGCTGTGCATCCAGCCGGTCGGCTGTTCCACGGCGAACACGCGGCCGATTTTTTTCCAGGGGAAAGGTGAAGCGCTCATGAGATCGCCATGCCCGGTTTTGCCTGTTCCCATGCGCCGTCCAGGTCCTTCAGCTTGATGAAGCCCTCGCGGTGCCGCACGAGCAGCTTCCGCTCATAAGCGAAGACCACTTCTCGATCCTCGTAGGCACTGCCATGTTCCAGCAGATACGAGTTCATCACCGGTTCCGCATCCCGCACGACAACACGTCGCCCGTCGACCTCGAACCACGCGCCTTTGCTTTTCGTGCCGAAGGCTTTGATGCGATGCACGATCGCTTCCAACGGCTCCGACCAGTCGATGCGCAGATGCTCCGGCTTGAAGGTGTAGTACACCGTGCCCGGCGCTTTGCCACCCTCCTTCTGTGGCTGGAAATCAACGGCGGCAGCGGCGATGTACGCTTCAGCCTCCGCGATGAAGCTCAGTTGGTACAAGAGTCCCGCATCGAGGTCTTCGCTGAACGGGATGCGCACCTGTGAGATGAGGCCACCGGTGTCGATCCCATCGTCCATCACATGACAGGTAGCACCGGAATCACGGCCGTGGAGCAGTGCGCCCGGCACCGGATCCACGCCGCGCAAGTCCGGCAGGCAGGAGGGATGGATGTTCACGAAGTGCTTGCGCTCCCGGCCCTTCAGCTTCAGGATCGGCAAAAGCACCGGACAGCCGTTCGACAAGAACAGGTCAAAGCGCTCCGCCAACAACAGATCGATGAAAGCGGCACGCGCAGGAAGCTCTTCGAACGTGATACCATCCGCAACAAGTTCGCGCTCCAAGTAGGAACCTTTCACCGCGAAGATGCGCCGGGGGCGAAGCCCGGTCCGGATCATCTCCCGTAGCACGTGGGCGCGATTACCGGCGAAGAGGACGTCCATGGCCGCTCAAATGTTGAACCGC
>JAGODO010000062.1 GCA_017998165.1 Flavobacteriales bacterium
TCGGCCAAGGAGGACGGCGGATATGACGCGGTGGTGAAGCCGTTCAACTATGGGAACAGCTGGTACCTGATCGTGAGCCAGACCTTCCGTGATGTCCGTCTGGTGGGGGCGCCCCCCGGCGCCATCGGGAACTTCGGCGGTGACACGGACAATTGGATGTGGCCGCGCCACACCGGCGACTTCAGTGTGTTCCGCATCTATGCCGATGCCGGGAACAAACCGGCGGATTTCGCCCTGACCAATGTCCCGTTCAAACCCCGGCGCAGCCTGGCCATCAACATGGACGGGGTGCGTGAAGGGGACTTCGCCATGATCTTCGGGTTCCCCGGCAACACCCAGCGATACCTGACGAGCCACGGTGTCGACTATGTGATGAACGTCGGCGACCCCTTGAAGATCCGCATGCGGCGCGCGAGCTTGGCGGTGATCGATGAGGCCATGCTGGCCGATGACCGGACGCGCATCGCCTATGCGGACAAACAGAAGGGCATCAGCAATGCCTACAAGAAGTGGATCGGTGAGCTGCGGGGCATCGTGGAGCTGCGCACGCTCGAAGGGAAACGGGAGCTCGAACGCGAGTACCGTTCGCGTGCGGGGCAGGCCGGAAGACAGGACTTCGCCGCCGCGCTGGACTCCATCGCCGCCGTTTACGCCATCCTGCCATCACTGGCCGAAGCGCGGGACGCGTACGTGGAGCTTTTCGCCGTGGGCGCGGACCTGCTCAAGTTCACGAAGGCGTTCGAGCCGATCATGCTTCCCGAGAACGTGACCAAGTTGAAGGCGGACGGTACCTGGGAGAAGGAAGTGCAGCGCTTGAGACAGAACGCGGAGGCTTTCCACAAGGATTTCGACCCGGAGGTGGACAAGCGCATTCTCAAGGCGCAACTGCCCATCTATCTCAGCAACGTGGACCCCGGATACGGGGCCGTGCTGCCGGCCGGTTCCAGCGGGCCGGCCGGTATCGATGGGATCTACGCCCGCAGCGTTTTCGCCGACTCCGCCAAGCTTGCGGCGGCCCTGTCGAAGTGGAGCAAAGGATCCGCCAAGAAGTTCATGAAGGATCCGGCCTATGTCATGGCCCGGGCGTTCACCGAAGCGTACACCGGCAAGGTGAAGCCATCGCTGGAGGTGGCCAACGCGCGTCTTTCCCGGCACATGCGCACATGGATGGAGGGCCTGATGGCACTGTTCCCTGAAAAGACCTTCTGGCCCGACGCCAACAGCACGTTGCGGTTCAGCTATGGGAAGGTGGAGGGCAGCAGCCCGCGTGATGGGATGTTCTATGAGCCTTTCACCACCCTGGATGGGGTGATGGAGAAGTACCGCCCCGGCGATGCGGAATTCGACGTGCCTGCCCGCTTGCTCGAACTCTACGACAGGAGAGACTATGGTCCCTATGGCGCGGGGACATCAATGCCCGTGTGTTTCACTTCGTCATTGCATACAACCGGCGGGAATAGTGGCAGTCCGGTGCTCAACGGCCGGGGCGAACTCATCGGTATCAATTTCGACCGCACATGGGAAAGCACCATGAGCGACATCCAATTCGACCCCGACAAGTGCCGGAACATCAGCGTGGATATCCGGTACGTCCTCTTCACGATCGACAAGGTGTGCGGTGCGCACCGCCTGATCGACGAAATGAAGCTCGTGCGGCATGCTGATGAGCCGCATTTCATCGAACTACCGATACACCGCTAGCACCATGTGGACCGAACAGGACGACCGGCTGCGACGTGAATTCGTGTTCAAGGATTTCAGCGAGGCTTTCGCGTTCATGGCGCGTGTGGCCTTGCTCGCCGAGAAGATGGACCACCATCCCGAATGGAGCAACGTGTACAACAAGGTGACCATCGTGCTGCGCACGCACTCGGCCGGGAACAAGGTGACGGCGAAGGACCGCTCGCTCGCCGCCGGCATCGACAGGCTCATGGAATGAGAAAGCCCCGCTGATGGCGGGGCTTCCAAACGTGGTGAGCTTGCTCAGTGCGTTGGTACGGCCATCGGTGCCGCAGAAGGATCCACCTGCACGTCGGCGGAGATATTCAGGAGCGTTTGCGGAGGATCGGTGTTGGCCGTTACGGTAACGGTCTTCGCCTGATTGCCTTGCTGGCTTCCGGGCTTGTATACCACCTTGATCTCGCCGGTGGCTCCGGGTGCGATGGGCTCCTTCGGATACTCCGGGACGGTGCATCCGCAGCTGCCCTTGGCATCACTGATCAACAACGGTTCCTTGCCGGTGTTGGTGAACTTGAACACGTGCTTGTTCTCGCTGTTCTGCTTCACCTTGCCGAAGTCGTGGGCGATGACCGGGAATTGGACCGATGTCTTCGGTCCGGTAGGCTGGGGTACGTTCTCGGGACTGGGTGGCACCGTCGGGTCGAACGTGTTCTTGGGCGGGGCGTTCAGCCGGGGGCTCGCTTCAGTACCCGGCCTGGCAGGCGCAGCGCTCGCGGTGTTGGCGGCCATGGTATTGTCCGAGCCGCTCCGCTGTCCGATCGTCTGGATGATGAGCGTACCGGCGATGATGGCCAGAAGAGCGATCTTGATCGTGTCTTTCATGCGTGTTCCGCTTGGACGGCGGTCATTGTTGGTCGTTCGATCGGTGATGTCCGATCGTGGGATGGGCCGCGAAAATAGGACGCCCCGGCACGGGTGTGCCAGGGCGTTAACGAAAGATCAACAGACCATCATTGCTGGGCGAGGCCCAAGCGCTGGAACGTATCGTCGCTGAGCACATCCAGCGCGCGCTGGAAACTGCGGTCCACCGGATTGTCGCGGTTGATCACCTGCCAGTAGGCCGAAGTGTCCCACACATCCCGCGCGATCAGGGCCTTGAGCCGCAGATCCACCAGAGCACGCGCCTTGGCCAGTCCTTCGGCGTCGGGTTCAACACCGTCCTTCAGGGCTTGTGCGACCAGCCCGTCGATGATCGCCTGGGTAACGGTGAAGTTCTTGTCGAAGTGGTCCACGTTCCGGTGGCTCCTCAGGATCTCATCGCGGTGGCTGTCGACGTAGGTGATGGCGAAGGTGTTCAGCACGCCTTTGCGCACCAGCTGGCCGAAGTACTCCGAGCTGAGCGTGGTGTCGATGGGTACGAATACATCGGGCATGATCCCGCCACCGCCGAAGACCACGCGTTTGTTCACCGTGTAGTAGCGCACGGTGTCCGCCGTATGTATGCTGTCCGCGTTGGTGAGTTCCCCGTGTTTGAGCCTGTCACGCTTCTCGTGCTGGTAGGCTTCCGCGCCTTCCGCATAGGATTTCTGGATGCAACGGCCGCTGGGCGTGTAGTAGCGGCTCACCGTCAGGCGCACCGCGCTTCCGTCAGGCAGCATCACCGGCCGTTGTACGAGCCCCTTGCCGAAGGAACGCCTGCCCACGACCAGGGCACGGTCCCAGTCCTGCATGGCGCCGGTCACGATCTCACTCGCGCTGGCACTGCCTTCATCAACCAGCACCACGAGCCTTCCCTTCTCGAATTTGCCTTCCCCGGTGGCATAGGTGTCCTCCCGTGGTGAGGTGCGGCCCTCGGTATAGACGACCAGCTTTTTGTCGGGCAGGAACTCATCCGCCATCTCGATGGCCGTACGCAGGTAGCCCCCGCCATTCCCTTGCAGGTCGAGGATCAGGTCTTTCATGCCGGCCTTCTGCATCAGGGCCAGCTTCTCCCGGAATTCCTTCATCGTTGTGGCGCTGAACCGGCTCACCTTGATGTATCCGGTGCTGGGCGAGGCCATGTAGCTGGCCTCTACGCTGTAGATGGGGATCTTGTCCCGCGTGATCGAGAAATCGAGCGGAGCCGTTTCTCCGGTGCGGGCGATTGACACGTCCACCTTGGTCCCCTTTTTCCCGCGCAGGCGTTTCATCACATCGGCGTTCTTGAACCCGACGCCGGCCACGTTCTCTCCGTCAATGCGCACGATGCGGTCACCACTGCGGATGCCCAGACGCTCGCTCGGGCCTCCGGCGATGGCATCCACCACATAGATGGTGTCGCGTACCAGGTTGAATTGGATGCCGACCCCTTCGAAGTTCCCCTTCAGGGGTTCGTTCACCTCGTCCAGTTCTTCCTTCGGGATGTAGATGCTGTGCGGATCCAGCTTTTCGAGCATGCTGACGATCGCCGTCTCCACCAGTTCCTTGTCGTTCACGCTGTCCACGTACATGTGGTCGATCTGATAGAGCAGCGCCTCCAGTTTGCCGACCGTTCCGGGATCCACCTGCGCATTGGACAGCAGAGGCAGAGCTAGCGCGCCAAGGCACGCGAGGGACTTCATCATGAGGTTCGGGATCAGGATAGCGTGAAGGTAACGGAGGGGTATGTTGCCCGGGTCGTCCGGCCTGTTAACGAAGGTGAAGCCCAGCATGTTCACTTGAGAAGCGGCCTTTTGCCACCGACGGGTTCGCCCTTCCTGTAACGCTCGAAACGGACCATCCGTCCGTTCTCGTAGTACTTCCACTTGCCGTCTTTCAGACCATCCTTGTAGTGCCCGATGATGCCTTGGTCGCGGAACGCCCAAGAGCCGTCCCGTTTACCTTGCTTGTATCTGCCTTTTACCGTGATACGGCCGTCCGGAGCATATTCCGTCCAATCCCCCTCCAGATAGCCCCAGCCATAGACGGCGAAGATCATCGGGGCCCCATCGGGATACCACGCCCGGTACACTCCACAGGGTTTGCCCCGCTTGTAGCCCAGACGAACGGCCACGCGGGATGTGTCCATCGCATAGCGTCCCTCATGGGTGAAACTTTCAGCGGCACTCAACACGGGGTACGCGATCGCGTAAGCGACGGTGCCCCCTTTCTCCATGACATAGAGCGAGTCGGGCTGTGCGTTCACGAATTTGCACGTGAGCAGGGCGAAGAACAGGGGGAAGTAACGGGACATGGTTACCGCCGGGAGCGGCTGGTGACCACAAAGGAATGCCGCAATGAACGTCCCATGGCATCCGTGATCGTGAGGGTATGAGGACCGTCGTCAGGGTCGATGGCCATACGATGATCCCCGCTCGTGGTTCCGATGAACGTGCCATCCAGATCCCAATGGATGGTGGCGTTCGGGTCGCGGTGGGCGATCTCCACGACGGCCTTGCCTCGGGATCCATCGAGTTCGGTGGGGATCAGCAAGCGGCTGTTCTGCTCGGGGTACAGCACTTCCATCAGCACACCTTCGCCTGTCCCTCCATCGCGGAACGGTGGCAGAGGACGGTAGCTCGGATGACCGATGGCGTAGTAGCGTTCCATGGCCGGGGGCAGAACGAACCACGACACCTGATGACCTTCCCCCGGGGCGACGCGCCAGCGTTGATCCTCCGCCAATAGGATCTTGCGGTGGTAGGGGCAGGGGACCGTGCGAAGACCTTCGGCAGCGATCCAAACACTCTCGCTAGCGGGGCAATCCGATCCCGCCAGATGTCCGCTCGAGGGGCAGATCAGTGCTTGCGTCATCTCATCGTAAGGAGGGTCGAAGCCACGCCCCTTGCCCAGCGGCCCGAACAGGTCGAACATCAAGGGCGCCGCAGCGAGCGTTCCCGTCAATCCGGGTCGGCCTTCGCCCGTGGCGTTGCCGGTCCACACGGCGACGCACCATCTATCGCTCACCCCCACGGCCCAAGCATCCCTGTGCCCCACGCTGGTGCCGGTTTTCCATGCGATACGCTCACGACCGGCAAACGCCTTCCAGCCTTGCTCATCCGCAGGGCGGTTGACCTCCCGCAGCGCGGTAAGCGCGAAATGGATGCTGGAGGCCGTCAATGGTGGCCTGGTGAGCTGCGTGGTATCAAATCCAACGGTGTCGGAGATCAGCACGATCGGCGCGTGGATATCGCCCTGTCGATAGGTCTTTCCCTCCGTGGCGTACCGGGCCAGAACGCGGGCCATGCTGGCATAGGCGCCGCCGATCTCCCACAGGTTGCTCTCCGCCCCCCCGATGATCAAGGAGAGCCCGTAGTGGTCCGCAGGCCGATCGATGGAACGGAAGCCCATGCTCCGTAGGGTTTTGAGCAAGCGTGCCGCGCCATGTTTGCGCAGGGAGCGCACGGCCGGAACGTTGAGGGAGCGTGCCAGCGCCTCGCTGGCAGGAGCCGCTCCCACGTAACGCTCATCGGAGTTCCGGGGCGAAAAACCGTCGTATTGGGTGGGGACATCCGCCACGAGCATGTCCGGGAGCAATTCACCGCTCTGCAGCATATCGGCGTAGAGGAATGGCTTCAGCAAACTCCCGGTACTGCGCTGGGCATGGATGATGTCCACCCGGGGAGCGTGTTCGCTGGTGGCCGTCCGCAGGTTCCCGACGTAAGCCAGCACGCTGCCCGTTGGAACATCGATGATGAGGGCGGCCGCATTATGCACCTCGTTCGCGATCAGCCTCGCCGCATAACGATCACAGTTCTCCGCGGCACGGCGTTGCATCACGGCGTCAATGGTCGTGACGATGCGCTCCCCGGCATGCCCTTGGGACATGAGCGTGGCGAGCAGGTGGGGTGCGAGCTGCGGCAGGGCGAGCGGTCTCGCGGGGAGAGGCTCTTCTTTGGCCAGGGTCCATTCGGTGCTGTCGATCGCGTGGATCTCCAGCAGACGTTCCAACAAGCGGTCGCGTTTGTAGCGCAAGGCGTTCTGGCCTTTTCCGGGGTAGATCGCGGATGGCGCGTTGGGCAGCACCGCCAGTGTAGCGCTCTCCGCCCATGTCAATTGTTCCGGGGATCTTCCGAACCATCGCCAGGCCGCGGCCTCCAGACCGACCACGTTCCCGCCGAACGGCGCATTGTCGGCATACATGGAGAGGATCTCCTGCTTGCTGTGGCGCGTTTCGATGCGCAGGGCCAGCAACGCCTCCTTGAGCTTGGCGCCGTAGCCGCGCCGTTTCTCCCCCCTGCTCATCCGGGCCACCTGCATGGTGATGGTGCTACCCCCGCTCACGGTGCGGCCTGCGGAGATGTTCTGCCGCATGGCACGGATCAGGCTGGGCAACCGCACGCCGCAGTGCTCATGGAAATGCCGGTCCTCGAACTGGAGAAGACAGGTGGCGAATTTCTCGGGTACCTCACCACTGCCGGGAAAGCGCCATTGTCCGTCGCTCGCGACCGTGGCTCCGAGGAATTCACCCCGGCGGTCCAGGATCACGGTGGAACGCGGCCCGCCGAAGAGCGGTGACATCGGTCCCCAACGGGCCCACGCATAGACCGTTAGGAACAGCACCAGCGCCGACAACAACACCTTCTTCCGGCGTCGCGATACGTCCCACCATCGGCCCGACATCAGTTGTTGGATAACGCGGGCCAAGTTCGCCTGTTGTAGCACGATCGGTTGGTTCGTGCAGGCTTCCGTTGAAGATCGGGCCCCGTTCCGTGCGGTCCGTCAGGTCTCCACGGACTGTCGTCGGATGGTGGATCGTGGGATGTTCGGTTGGACTTAGTTTGGCGGTCCCTTTCCAGAACCTCATCCATGAAGAAGTACTACTCGGCGGTCGCGCTGACCGCTCTGTTCGCCGTGCAGACGAACGCCCAATTCAGCGAAGGAGGCCTTCCCTGGTCGATGCGCCACCGGTTGGATGCTACGGTTGTTCCCGTGGTCCGTACGCCCGGTATCGACCGCGCGGTGGTGGACGACGAGGATTCCCGCCGGGCCGAAGAAGGTCTGGTGCCTTCCGATGCCCGCATGCTCGCCGTTGGTGCCGACCTCGAGACCAGCGGCCTTTGGCACACCCTGCCCAATGGGGATGGTGTGTGGCGGTTGCGGGTGGAAAGCCCGGGAGCGCTGGCCACAGAACTTTTCTTCCGGGAATTCCATATGCCCGAGGGCGGTCTGCTGCATGTCTACAGCGCTGACGGGTCGGAAGTGCTCGGAGGCTTTTCGGGCTATCACAACAAGGAGAGCGGCATTTTCGCCACGGCTGCCCTGAGAGGCGAGGCCTGCTATGTGGAGTACTATGAGCCGGCCGAGGTGCGCGGCGAGGGCCGGTTCATCATCGCGACACTGGGCCATACCTACCGGCGCATCGGCCCGGACAGGGCGGATGATTGCGAAGTGGACGTGAACTGCCCGGAAGGGGCGGACTGGGTACCGCAGCGCGACGGTGTGGTGAAGCTGCGCATCGTTCAGGACGGGCAGATCTTCTTCTGCTCCGGCAGCATGGTGAACAACGCCGCTCAGGATTGCAAGCGCTTGGTGCTCACGGCCCAGCACTGCGGGGTCGGCGTTTCCGATGCGGATCTCCTGCTGTGGAAGTTCTATTTCGGCTACCAGCGCGCGAACTGCGGTACGGGCAGCGCCTCGCAAAGCCGCGTGAAGACGGGCTGCTTCAAGCGGGGAGAGAGCAATGACAACGGCGGCGACAATGGCTCGGACTTCCTGTTGCTGGAGATCGAGGATGCGATCAGTTCCACCTGGAACCCTTACTGGCTCGGTTGGGATGCGACCACCAACGCCCATACGGGCGGAGTGTGCATCCATCATCCGGCAGGCGATGAGAAGAAGATCAGCACGTACACGGGCAACGCGCAGAACAGCACTCAATGGAACGGCATGAGCACGCATTATCGCGTGACCTGGTCCGGAACGGAGAGTGGATGGGGCGTGACGGAGGGCGGTTCATCCGGTTCCCCGTTGTTCGAAAGCAATGGAAGGGTCATCGGAACGCTCACTGGAGGTGGTTCGTTCTGCAACAGTGTGCAGCCCGGTGGTCAGAACCAGCCCGACTTCTACGGACGCATGAACTATCACTGGACGAGCAATCCCGGACCGGCGAGCGAGGAGTTGAAGACCTGGCTGGATCCGAACAACTCAGGCATCCTGACCTTGGATGGCAGTTACAACCCGTGTACGCAGTCCGCCGTTGCGGAATTCGCCACGTTGGAGCGTCCGCGGATCGCGCCGAATCCCGCAACGGAGAACGTGCGCATCACGTTCCCTACGGGTGTTGCTGGAGTCCAGCGAGTGGATGTCCTGGATATCGCGGGGAAGGTGGTTGCCAGCCTGGGTGTAGCTGACGGAGAGGGCAGTACGGTTCTTTCCGTGGAAGACCTGGCTTCCGGGACCTATTTCGCCCGGCTGTCCACCGAGGGTTCATTCCTGCCAGCCGTTCTCTTCGAGGTGGTCCGGCACTGATCGGCCTGAGCTGAACGCAGTAGGGTCCGCGATCGCGGACCCTTCTTCGTTGATGATGTTGCCAGTGATCACTGTTTCTCCGGTGCCGCACCTTCCTTGGCGGGCGGCGCCTCGGCCTCCAACATGTTCACGGTCAACTTGCGGGCCTCGTATTTGCCTTTCAACGTGACGCGTGACAGTTCGCCCTCTTCCGTGGTGGCGAAGCGTTGCACATCGATGTCGCTGATCTTCGCGAACGCGGCGTAGTCCTTTTTCACGCGCGCGATGAGCTGCGGTGTGGTGAAGGCCTCCGTGGTTTCGAACAGGGGCGAGATCGTGACCACGGGTCCGTTGCGCCAATCGCCGATGGCATAGCTCCAGATCTTGTTCGGGGCTTGGGCCAGCAGCGTGCTCGCAGCGGTCGCGAAGGTGAGAAGCAGGGTAGAGCGGAGGTTCATGCGTTCGTCTGGTTGCGGTGGCGCACAGCGATCATCGTGCCGTGCTCATTGTTTCATCAAGTAGCGTGTGGAGCGCCCTTCCGCGGTCTCGACGCTGAGCGCATAAGTGCCCACGGGCAGGGAAG
This sequence comes from Flavobacteriales bacterium, assembly GCA_017998165.1. Classification (GTDB taxonomy): domain Bacteria; phylum Bacteroidota; class Bacteroidia; order Flavobacteriales_F; family PHOS-HE28; genus PHOS-HE28. The sequence goes on from JAGODO010000062.1 coordinate 9,671, forward strand.
AAACATCCAGCAGCACACGCCCGTCCTGGGATGCACGGATGCTGTTGAACACCTTCACCACGCGACCGGTCGCGTCCCTCAGCACGACCCGCACCATTCCGGGGCCGTTGTCCGAACGCAGGCTGACGTGGGAGACGCACGGGTTCGGGAAGATGTCCGTGATCGTGGGGCCTCCTGCGGCGCTGATGGAGGAGTTCGCGTCAAGCACGCGGAATTTCCACCACCCCTCGGGTGCGACGATGGGCCTTACCTGCACCTTGCCGCTGTTGGATGTACCTTGCACGTAGTAATAAATAGTCGTGTTCGCCGGATGTGCGGGAATGGCAGCGGTCCAGTCCCCGCCTCCTTGATCGGCCATGGCCATTTCATTCCACGCTTGGGCCGTGTCGGTCGTCCAGAACAGATTGGCCGAAGCGATGCCGCTCTTGTGCCGCATGTAGGCCGTGACCGGGTATGGGTTCACCGTTTCGTACGTGTCGGTCAGGCGTTGGTGGCGGATGAGCAGCGGGTCGGTAACGCCCACCCCCTTGGTGATGCAGTGGATGGCCCCGCTGGCGCTGATGATGTTCGCGTTCTGGTTGTCGCAGTCGATGGGCACGATGCGGTACCCCGGCAATGACTCCTGCAGGATGCGCAACGCGGTGGTATCGTACTCCGTGCGGTAGGTCGGCACGATCACGGTCTTGTTCACGAAGACGTTGTTGGCGTACGTGCGATAGGATGCGTCCGGCGCCCAAGCGCCACCGGTGCTTGGCGGCATGGGAACACGGATCACTCGATAGGGCTGCCCGAAAACGTTCGTCTCGTTCGTCATGATGAGGCCCAAGTTCTCCTCCAACTGGGGCCCGTCGCTTTCGCCTTGGGGGAACTCTCCCACCAGCAGGGTCTCCTCATCGATCAGCTTCATGTGCATGTCGATGTGATGGATGCCGTCGTAGGGCAGGGTTTCCATGCGGATGTAGTGGTCGATGCCCATCCAGGTCTGCATCAGCGCATCTGTTTCGGCGGGCGTTTTCACGGTCTGGTTGAACTCGCCGTTCACGCCGTTCTCATCGATCACCAGGTTGCTGCTGAAAGCGGTACCGAAACCGTCGGCCATGAAGTTGCCGCCGGTGTGTACCAGGTCATTGGGGGCCTGGGTCGTATTGAAGACGGCGATACCGAGCGTGTTGCCGATGACGTCCGGGAGCACATCATCGTCAGGCCGGGGCCGGTTGTAGATCCAATCGAGCAGGAAGAGGCTGTCCACTTCGTTCTGGTAGACGCATTCCGCACCGTAGTCACGCATCCATACACTGTTGAAGTCCTCCTGGATGAACGTGATGTTGTCGAGGTCGGGCAGCGGGCCGCCGAACGTGTTGTCCATCAGGACATCCGTAACATCGCCTTGGTTCTCGCAGATGATGATGACCTCGCATTCGGTCTTCGCGGCGGCGACGATCTGTTTGAGGATCCCCTCGTACTGTGCCCAACAGATCGCCAGAGCCTGGATCTCTTCCCATTCGGCCATCGTACGAACGGCGAAAGCGGGGGGGGTGGTGATCCCGCGATCGAGTCCGGCACGGCTGTTCCGGTAGGCGGGGATCAGCGGGATCTCCGCCGGGCTGAGGGCATGCGGCAGCGCATGGTCCTGTGCTGAAGCGGATGAGAGGGCCGTGATGGACAGGAACAGGAGGGAGTAACGGTTCATGCGTTGTTCGCCGAAGCCCCGGCGAAGGAGTAGGTGCGCGTTCAGTGGGCCAAGATAGACGGGTACGTGGGGCGCTCCATGCCGGAAGGCGGGCTGCCGTGGAAGGCTTCTATTTCCTTCGGTACTGGCCGAAAGCCGCGACCACATCGCGCACATACCAGAACGTTTCATGCCCGCGGCAGTATCCGTTCTTCATATCGGGCCGGGTGAACCAGCGGGGCTTCGCCAACAGCAGCAGCGTGCGCTCAACGGAGCCGTCCCAGCGGTGCGGGTCCAATCCGAGGTCCTCCGCCAGTCGTTGCGCGTCCTTGATGTGTCCGGGCCCGGCGTTGTAGGAGGCGAGCACGAACTTCAGTCGTTGGTCCTTGTTGGGCACGCTGCCCCGCCAGATGGCGTCCAGTTTGTCCAGGTATCTCATGGCCCCTCCGATGTGCCCATCGATCCCATCGGCCGAGTCCACGCCGAGGGCGTGTGCGGTGGCCGGCATGATCTGCATCAGGCCGGATGCGCCGGCACCCGAAACGGCCGATGTGTCGAAGCGCGATTCCTTGAACCCCACTGCGGCCAGCAATTCCCAATCGAAGGCGGAACTGTCGGCATGCGCCTGGAAAAGGCTGTCGAACGGCGAGATGCTGTCCGTACTGAAATCCAGTTCCCTCAAGGTCCGCAAGGGGCCCTTGGTCAGCCTTCCTTCACCGTAACTCTCCGCGATCAAGGTGCGCGCCTCCGTTTCACGGGGTTGTGCGAGCCACCGGTTGAACGCATGGAGCAGGGCATGCGCGTTGGAGCGGACCGCGAAGGCCAGCGGTACGGAGCGCCCGAGCCGGGGGCCGAATGCGATATGAGGCATCCTTCTCGCCTCCAGGGAGGATACGGCGTCCACGACCAACGCAGCGCGGCATTGGCCGAGTGCGACGCGCGCCAGCAGGTTCTCCGGAATGGCCGTGTCGGGAATGAGGGTGATCGGCGCGAACGCCGTATCGAAATGCGCCTTCAGCCCGCAGAATGGTGACCACCGGCTCACCACGAGCGTATCCGGTGTTCCCGGTGAGAACCGGTCCCGTCTGGTCGAACGGACCATGCCATCGGAATTCAGCGCGATGCGGAGCGGCGCGACCGAGCGATATGGCTCGGTGAACACGACGAATCCGCTTGCCCAACCATCGGGGCTGAGTTGGGCGGCCATCACGTCGCCATCGCCGCGTTGCAGCATCAGCAACATGCTGTCCGGGTGGTCTACCGGAACGGCGGCGATGCGGAGCTTTTCATGCCTGGCGAAGCGCTCCAGCAGTTCCCATTCAAGGCCGGCGATGGCACCAGGATGCTCCTCCCACGAGAGCGGGTCGCGCAGCACGAGCACCCGCAAGGTGTCGGCGCGTATCCCTTCCAGGTCGCGTCGGACGAGGGGGTGCTGCCAAGCGGGCCCGGCACCCCGCATGCCCGGATGGATCGATGCGGGCCCCAGCGCCACGAGCGCCAGGAGCGCTCCGAAGATCACCGGGCCGACCCAGGCCGCTTTATCCGTCTTCACGTGAGAGGTGTGTACGCAGTTCGCGAAGAAAGTCGGAGCACTCGGCGACGTAAGCCTCGCGGTGCGCGGCGAGCACCCGCTCGGCGCCGATGAGCACAGCCCCGTTCGGCACACGGTGCGCCAATCCGGCTAGGGCCGAGCCGATGCCTTCCAGCGTCGCGTAGCTGGCGAGCCAGTCGCCACGCACCATGTACGGGAGCATGCGCCGCGTGCGTTCCGGCATCAGGTGCGTGTGCGCGTCCAGGAGGACATACATGCGCCTGGTGAAACCGTGCAATGGCTCCGCTTCGCTCCAGGTGGAGGCGATGCAATGGTCATAGAAGATGTCGAGCGCGACACCGGCGAATTTGCCGCAGTGCGCACGCAGCCGTTCCCTTCCCTGCAAGGTGATGGCATGCTGGTCCGTGTACGTGTCGATGCGGCGGTGCAATCGGATGCCGCGCTGGATGTTCTCGGGGTGGCCGGAGAGGTCGCGGCCTTTCACGGCATCGGCCATGAAGTTGCCGGTGATCACCAGCGGATCATCGCCCGAAACCAGCAGGTGACCGAGGAAGTTCATGCGCCGGGACAATGTAGGGTCGTCAGCGAGGAACGGGCGATCAACAGCCGGAGGTGCCGTTCATGTAGCGGGTACGCGGTACACCGTGGCCCGGATAATTTGGCGGTCCGCTCAGGCGGATGAAACGCATGCTGCGACCGGGCACGATCGATCAGGAAGAACGGCACGACATCCGGCAACTCGCGTTGTACTGGGGCACCCAGGTCACGGCCTGGACGATGCTGATCTTCATGCTCGGCCTGAACCTGTGGCTGAACAACAAGTACGTGCCGGGCCAGGGGTATGGCCTCCTATTGGCGCTCTGTTTCGGATTGGTCGCGAGCCACGGATTGCGTGCGGTGATCCGCAAGCAGCGGTGGAAATCCAAGCCCCTGGTGCATGCCCTGCCGCGGCTGATCCTGTACGCGCTGGTCATCGGTGCGTGCGTCGCGTTGGCGCAGGCGATCGTGCATGACCTGTTCTTCCCGGCCTCCACCCCGTACCTGGCGGGTGGTGCGGTCTTCGAATCGGTGATCTCCTGGAGCATCCTGCTCACCGTCTGGGGCATCTGCTATTTCGCGTACCACTGGTTCGTACGCGGTCGCAAGGAGGAGGTGCGCAACCTCCGCTTGGAAGCGGCCAACCGTGACGGGCAATTGGCCACGCTGCGCGCGCAGTTGAACCCGCACTTCATGTTCAATGCGCTCAACGGCATACGCGCGCTCATCGACGAGGACCCGGTGCGCGCCAAGCAGGCCATCACCCAGCTGAGTTCCATTCTGCGCAACGCGATGAGCACGGTGAAGCGTCGCACCGTACCGCTCGGTGAGGAACTCGATGTGGTAAAGGACTACCTCGCCTTGGAACGGATGCGCTTCGAGGAACGCCTCCGCACATCGTTCGAGGTGGACCAGAGCCTGGAGCGCGAGCCTGTTCCCCCCATGCTGTTGCAGACGCTCGTCGAGAACGCGGTGCGCCACGGCATCGCCAAGCTCACGCAGGGCGGTGAGGTTGTTGTCGGTGCGCGGCGTTCGGGGGCGGGCTTGGTGCTGAGCGTCCGCAACACCGGTGAGTACATTCCCGGCCAGGTGAACGGAACGGGCATCGGGCTCAGTGGCA
>JAGODO010000339.1 GCA_017998165.1 Flavobacteriales bacterium
CTCGAGAAGCCACTGATGCCGGGAGGGGACCTGCGCTTCAAGGTGATCGCCACGCACGTTGAGAAGGGCTTTGAGAACGAGACACGGGTGATGCAACTGAACCACAACGGCACCTTCTTCAACAACATGGACCTGATCCCGGTGATCGGCTATTCGCCGGATGGCGAGCTGCGGGACAAGAGCGACCGAAAGGACCACGACCTGCCGCCGAAGGAGCGCATGCCCCGCCTCACCGGCGACCCCGCACAACGCATGCGGACCTACCTCATTCCCAACAGCGATTGGGTACACGTGCGGACGGTGATCAGCACTTCGCCGGACCAGATCGCCATCGCGCCGGGCTCATTGGAGCGCGAGTGGACGGAGAGCGGGCGGCGCTGCTTCGAGTACGTCGTCGACCACAAGAGCATGAACTTCTATTCGTTCATGAGCGCGCGCTACGAGGTGCATCGTGAGAAGTGGAACGACGTCGACGTGGAGGTCTACTATCATCCTTCCCATGCCGTGAACGTGCCACGGATGGCGAACAGCATCAAGAAGTCCCTTGCGTACTACAGCGGGCACTTCGGTCCTTACCGCCACAAGCAGGCGCGCATCATCGAGTTCCCGCGTTACCAGACGTTCGCCCAGGCTTTCCCGGGAACCATGCCGTACAGTGAGGCCATCGGCTTCATCGCCGATCTGAGCGATACCACGGACATCGACATGGTGTTCTATGTGGTGGCGCACGAGATGGGCCACCAGTGGTGGGCGCACCAGGTGATCGGTGCGGACATGCAGGGGAGCACGCTCCTCAGCGAGAGCATGGCGCAGTACAGCGCGCTGATGGTGATGGAGAACGAGTACGGCCGCGACCACATGCGCAAGTTCCTGAAGCTCGAAAGCGACAAGTACCAGCGCTCGCGGGGTTCGGAGGAACTGAAAGAGGTGCCGCTGCTGGAGGTGGAGAACCAGGGCTACATCCATTACAACAAGGGCAGCGTGGTGTTGTACGGCCTGCGCGACTTCGTAGGCGAGGACAGCTTGAACAAGGCCTTCAAGGCGTTGGTGGACACCTTCGGGTATGCGGAGCCACCGTATCCCACGGCGTTGGACATGTACCGCGAACTGGAGAAGGTCGTGCCGGACAGCCTGGACTACCTGTTGGAGGATGGCTTCAAGAAGATCACGCTCTACGGCAATCGCATGGAGGAGGCCACCGCGCACATGCTGCCGGACAGCACCTACGAGGTGAAACTGCGGATCCATGGCGAGAAGAACTACGCTGACAGCCTGGGCCGCGAGACAACCGCTGTGATGAACGACTGGATGGACGTGAGCATTCTCCGTTATCCCGCCTTTGGACGAAAGGCCGACAAGTCGAAGAACGACGTGCCGCTCCTCCAGAAGCGCTTGCGGCTGAAGAGCGGCATGAACGAACTGACCTTCATCGTTGAAGAGAAACCCATGCAGGCGGTGATCGATCGCGACAACCTGTTCTTCGACCGCGTGATGCTGGACAATCTGAAGAAGGTGGAAGTAGAATGATGGTCGGATACACCACCGCAGCGTCGACCCACTGGGTCGATCCGGTGCGACGGTGTGCCGAAATTGGCGGGATCGTGATCCATCCATGTTCATCCGTGGTTGAATGACCCGCCGCATCATCCTCTTCGAGCTGTGCTTCTGGCTGCGGCAGCCGATGCTCTGGGTTTTCCTCGGGCTGTCCTTCGTGTTCTCGGTAACGTTGGCGGTGTTTGAAGGCGGCGGCAAGGGCAGCCCCGGCATGGTGCATACCAATGCGCCGCTGCACGTCTATGGGCTCTACGCGAACCTGGCGTTCCTCTGGTTGCCGATGGTAACGGCCTTCGTGAACGCCACGGCCATCCGCGACTTCGCGTACCGCACGTCGGACATCGTCTTCAGCACGGTGGTCACGCGGCGACAATATCTGCTCGGGCGTTTCGCAGGCAGTACGCTCGTTGCGCTCATCCCTACGCTTGGCATCTCGCTGGGCCTTGTATTTGGCAGTTGGATGCCATATGGCGATCCCATACGCTTCGGCCCGAACAGTTGGGCGGTGCATGCTCAGGCGTTCTTGTGGTTCGGCGTTACAAGCATCGTGTTCCAGAGCGCGGTGATGTTCGCTGTCGCCTCGCTCGTGCGCTCCACGGCGGCGGCGTTCGTAACGTCGATCGCCTTGGTGGTGCTGAACGTGCTCGCGATGGCGTACGCCACCGATGTGGACAATGCGCTTCTCGCTTCCCTGCTCGATCCGTTCGGCAACGAGGCGCTGGACAAGGTGACGCGCTATTGGAGCGTACACGAAAGCAACACGCGCTTGCTCCCGATCACCGGAGCGCTCACCTGGAACCGTTTGCTCTGGCTGGGCATCGCCGCTGGCGTGTTCGTCTTCGGGTTCTTCCGCTTTTCGTTCACGGAGCGGCGTGAAACGGGAAGGTTGCGTGTGGAGGATAAGAGGGAGGACACGATGATCGGCATGACCCTTCCGGAAGTAGAGCTGCGGTTCGACGGTTGGGCGCGTTGGAAGCAATTGCGCGCGCTGGTGCGTTCGGACCTCATCAGCCTGTTGCGTGCTCCGGTGTTCTGGATCATCATCGGTCTATGCATGGGGATGCTGCTATTGGCGCTGAGCGAGGTGAGCAGCATGTTCGGCAATCATTCCTGGCCGGTCACGTACAATGTCGCGGAACTGTTGCGCGGCATGTCCATGCTGTTCGTGGTGGTGCTGATCACCTATTACAGTGGCGAACTGGTGTGGCGGGACCGCGAGACGAACGCCGACGGCCTGGCCAACGCACTGCCTGTGCGGTCCCATGCGCCGATCGTTGCCAAGTTCATCACACTATTGGGTGTTGGCCTGTTCGCGTTGGTCTTGATGTCGATCGCGGGGATCGTGACGCAGCTGACGCAAGCCTACACGCGCGTTCAGGTCGGGCTTTACCTCAGCTACTTCATCGGGCCGGGACTGGTCGCGTTCGCCTTCTGGTCGTTGGTAGCGCTGACGGTCCAGATCATCGTGGACAACAAGTACGTCGGCTTCGGTCTTTTCGTGGTTCTCTTCGCGGTGAATACCATGGTGTGGGGATTCCTGAAGGTGGAGTCAAACCTCGTCGTGCTCTTCGGTGCGCCGCGCGTGATCTTTTCCGACCTCAATGGTTTCGGCCCGTTCCTCACCCCATGGCTTTTCTTCCGGGCTTACTGGATGGCATTCGCCGGAATGCTCTTCTTCGTCGGGCTGCTCTTCATCGTTCGTGGCGGAGAGAACACATGGCAATGGCGCATGCGCATCGCGGCTGTCCGGCTGCGGAAGTCATGGGTCGCGGGCGCGATGATGCTCGGCACATGGCTCGTGCTCTTGGGCTTCGGCTGGTACAACACGCGCATCCTGAACGAGCCGCACACGGCTCAGGATACGGAGACGTTGCAGGCGGAGTACGAGCGCATTTACAAGCCGCTGGTGAACACCGGGCTACCGCACATCACCGCAGTGGACATCACCGTGGAATTGGATCCAGGGGATCGCGCCATCAACTACCACGCGCATATCACCCTCACGAACAGGAACGATCGACCGGTGGATACGCTCTGGTTCAGTTTGCCGGACCGGATGGTGTTGCACTTCGACATTCCAGGCGCCACGGAACTCCTGAACGACAGCGCGCGCTTCCAGCGGATGTACCGCTTGAATGAGCCACTTGCGACGGGCGACTCGCTGCGCATCCGCGTGAGCAGTGAATGGAAGCAGAAGGGCTTCGGCAACGACGTGGATTTCCTGGAACTGGTGGAGAACGGCACCTTCCTCAATACAGTGGATCTGCTTCCCACGCTCGGCTACCAGACCGAGGTGGAGATGACCGACCCAGGAACGCGCCGCAAGCTCGGC
>JAGODO010000063.1 GCA_017998165.1 Flavobacteriales bacterium
AACGTAGGGCATGTCGGGTTGCCATGCCAGCAGGTCGCTCAAAAGGACGAGCCGGTCATGCGGATCGGAAGATACTCAGGGCTGAACGACCGTTCTGTAGGACGGATCGCCCGATCCGAAATACCGGTTACCGTTCGCACCGGCATCCATTCTGAACTGGAGCACGGGTATTTCACCGTGGAGCACTTCGTCGGCGGGCGGCATCCGGTCGGAACAGACCAGGATCCGACTGTGTTCAGGGCCGCGCGCCGCGCTGCGCAACAAGGTCTCCACGGGGAATGCCCAGGAGTCCTCCACCCCGCTCTGGTGCAACGAACGATGATCAACGATACCGCGAGCGATGCCCTGCTCATCGGCCAGGTGGATGAACGCCTCCACCGCGGTCATCTGCTCCTTGAACGGCCGGGACGCGAAGGACACATCCCGCACCTTTACGAAAAGGACGATGGTCAGCAGGATCAGCGTGGTCGGCCGCCAAGCGTGTCTGTCCAAGCGCGCGAGCAGGGCTGATGCGCTGAGCGAGATGATGCTGGCCACAGGCAGGACACCACGGTCCTGCATCACGGCACTGTTCCCGGCGTGGAAAGTCACCAGATAGGCGAGCAGGAAAGCGGACACACCGCCGAGCGTGGCCAACGCCGCCCAACGCTGCCGCAAGAAGATCCATCCGGCGAGCACCGCGAACAGTACGAGCAATGCGGGGAGGTAGGTGGTGGATGCGCTGAACGTGTGGATGGCCAGAAAATCGCTTGAGCCCCACTTGGCGAAGGATCCGATGTTCTGGAGCCCGTCCGCGATCGCCCCGTACTGCTCTTGTTCATACGCGGTGGGCGGGAACAACCAGCGCGCGATCAGCGGCCAGGCCACGTTGAGCGCCAGGAGTACCGCCAACAGCCCGCCACGAAGCCAGCCGAGGATCGCCATGAACGCCACGCAGAACAGCATCACCATCCACCCCGCCGGATGCACGATCAACGGGATCAGCAGCAGCCCGCCGGCCTGCGCACTCGCAAGAGGCGTGGACCCATCGGTCCCCGTGCGGTGTTCTACGAAGCCGACCAGGAGAAAGGGATAGCACAGCAGGTAGTTGGCCTCGAGCACGGGCGAATAGAACGCGAGCCGGCTGCAGAGCACCGCCGCGAGCGCACAACCGAACGCCGCGACGGGCGACCGCCACACATGCGCGCACAGGAAGAAGATCACATAGCCCACCAGCACATGGGCCAGCGACGCCACGACCAGCAACGCGCGCAGGTCGGGCCCGAAGAGCGCGAAGAACTTCACGCAGGCCTGGGGTACGATGGCCGTATACCGGTGCGCCTCGATGTCCCAGCCGGGCTGACCGACCCACTGGAACACCTGGAAGGCCGTATCGCCGAAGGTGGAACGGATCATCGCATGCTCCCACGCCAGCGCCAGCAAAGCGATGAAGACGCCATGGCCGAGGACCAAAAGAGCGAGGCGGAAATGCCGCTCCTGCATGGCTCAATTCCCCGCGATGATCAGGGGCTGGCTGGCGCGCTTCCGATCTTCGGTCAACGTGACCAGTTGGTACGCGCCGTCCGTCAGGCCGCGCAGGTCAAGATCCTGCGGCACGGGCGCGGGCCAAGAGCGGACCAAGCGGCCCTGGGGGTCGAGGAGGTGGGCGGAGGTGAGGCGATCCGAAGTCCGTATCCGGACGGCAGTGCTTGCCGGGTTCGGGAAGAGAGCGGCGCCGTAGATCGGTCCATTCTCAACTACCTCGAGCGGGTCGAATTCGTCCCCGAATTGCTGCACAAAAGGCTCACAAGCGGTATCCGTTCGGACAATGACGACGTCCCAACCACCTGCACCGAACGTATTCGTTTTGCCCGCGATGATGAAACCATCCGGTGCGACCACGATCGAAGAAGCGATCTCATCCTCAACTCCCCCATAGGTGAATTGGAAGTCAAAACCACCGGCGCTCGTCGTGCGATAGATGAACATGTCCTTCCCCCCCCCACCGGAGGTGGTGGTATACCCGGTCGTATAGATCCTGCCATCCGGCATCTCTACATGTGCTGTGGCTTCCTGAGCACTTAGCTGACCTAACGTGTGTGACCACATACTGTTCCCCTCGGCATCCAATCGGAGATGCCAATGCTCGTTGAAAGCATGTTCGTATTGGATCGTCCCCGCAATGGAATACCCGCCGTCCATGGTCTGGATCACATCCATCGCGAACTCCAGGCTGTCGGTCCCGAAAGTCCGGTCCCATTCCACACCTCCGCTCGCATCCAGTTTGGCGACGAGAACGTCACGACCTGAAACTTCGGACCATTGGGAACCCGCGATCACAACCCCACCGTCCTGTGTCACATAGGCGGACCGGAGTTCATCATCCCCTGTTCCTCCAAAGGTCGTGCTCCAAAGTTCCGCGCCCTCCGCATCGGTCCGTACCAACCATCCATCAGACGAACCCGCACCGGTACTGAAGGTGGAGCCGGCCAAGAGAAATCCGCCATCAGGCGCGACCTGAAGATCATGGATCAGATCCCAGCCCGTGCCACCGAAATGGCGTTCCCATTGAACGTTCGCCAAGTAGTCCATTTTCACGAGCCAGCCGTCATAACCGCCGTTACCGGAACCGTTGGTATAACCCGCAAAAACCAGTGAGCCATCGTCCAATTCGACTATGGACTGGGCGTGATCCACTTGGGAACCACCAACGGTCCTTGACCAGAGCAGGTCACCAGCCCCACTTACACACAGGATGTAAGCGTCAGAAGAACCATTGCCAAAGCTGCCCGTGCTGCCAGCGGTGATGATGTTGCCATCGCTGGTCAACAGCACACTAGATGCCTCGTCCGGCCCCAAGGCGCCGAACGCCTTGCGCCACGGCTCCTGGCACCAGCCAAGGGACCCGAAGAAGGAACCTCCGAGCAAAATGTAAAAACGCAGGTCGCGCACCATCGCCACGAAAGTATTCGAACTGTTCCGACGTCTCCCTATGAGACAGCGACAACGCTCCTTTCGCTGCATGTCCCACCTTTACCCCATGACATCGCGCGGCCTCTTCAGCTTCGTCGTTTTCGTGACCATCCTCGTCATTGTCGATGTGTACGCCTGGAAAGGGATCAGCACCGCGTTGGGCGGGGTATCACCGGTAACACGCCGTTGGGTCCGTTGGATCTATTGGGCCGAGAGTATCGGGATGGTGGCACTGTTGGTCTGGGTGAGCATCAGCATCCAGGACCTGCGTGCGAACCGCAACTATTCGTTCGTGTTTTCCCTCGCCGCGCTGCTGATCCTGTTCCTGCTCCCCAAACTGGTCGTTGTGATCTTCCACGCGGTGGAGGACCTGCTGCAGGGCCTGCGTTGGCTGTGGTCGCAGTGGGCCCCGGGGGCGGCGGCTGGCGGCGAACCCATATCGCGCCTCCGCTTCGTTTCACAGCTGGGACTGGCGCTCGCCACCATACCCTTCGGTGCGGTGCTTTACGGGGTGACGAAGGGCAGGCGGAGCTTCAAGGTGCAGCACGAACTCGTGAGGTCCAAGAAACTCCCTGCGGCCTTCGATGGGCTGCGCATCGTTCAGATCAGCGACATGCATCTGGGGAGCTTTCCATTGAGCTCGGATATCGTCCGCATCGGTGTGGATCTCATCAACGACCAGGACCCGGACCTGATCCTCTTCACCGGGGACATGGTGAATGACTACAGCGAGGAAGCTGAACCCTGGCTCGAAACGCTGGCCGGCCTGAAGGCGCGGATGGGCAAGTACTCGATCCTTGGCAACCACGACTATAGCGACTACGCCAAATGGACCGATACTGCGGCGAAGCGGGCGAACCTGCAGCGCCTGATCGGGCATCAAAAGCGCATCGGATTCGAGCCCTTGCTCGACGAGCATGTCCCGATCGAGAAGGATGGTGAACACATCGACCTGATCGGTGTCCAGAACTGGGGGGTGCGATTCCAGCAATATGGCGACCTGCGGAAGGCCCTTTCGGGCACTGATCCATCACGTTTCCGTCTGCTCATGAGCCATGATCCGACCCATTGGGAAGCACAGGTGCAACAGGAAGGTATCGACCTGACCCTGAGCGGGCATACGCATGGGGCGCAGTTCGGCATCACGATCGCCGGACAGACGTACAGCCCGGCGCAATGGGTCTACAAGCAGTGGGCCGGCTTGTACGAGCAGGACGGCATGCACCTGTACGTCAACCGCGGGTTCGGATTCATCGGGTTCCCCGGCCGTGTGGGCATGCCGCCAGAGATCACCGTGATAGAGCTGCGCCGAGCCTAGCTCGGGAACACCTCCCCCGCCATTCGCACGCACCGTGCGAGCTGTTCCCGGTCAAGACCGGTCGTGAGCCCTTGGTCGTGCAGGTCTTCCGCGAAGAGTTCCGTGGTCAGGTTGCCGACGAGGTCATCCTCGGCCATCGGGCAACCGCCGTATCCGGCGACGGCATGATCGAAGCGGCGACAACCTGCTTGCCATGCGGCATCGGTCTTGGGCTTCCAGTTGTCCTTGCGCGCGTGCAGGTGCGCACCGAACTCCACATGGGGCAATTCGGGGATCAGCGCAGAGAACATCCCACGTACATCTTCGGGCTTCGCCACCCCGACCGTATCGGCCAGGGAGATGATACGGACACCGAGTTCGTGTACCAGCTTGTCCGTCCAACGCAGCGCGACATCCGCGTTCCAAGGGTCACCGTACGGATTACCGAAGGCCATGCTGATGTACACGACCAACTCCTTGTTGGCCTTTCGCGCGAGTTCCGCGATGTTGGCCGTACGCCCCCAGGATCCTTCGATGCTCGTGTTCGTATTGCGTTGCTGGAAGGTCTCGCTGATGCTGAACGGATAGCCGAGATAGCGGACGCCCTCCTGCGCGCAGGCCTGTTCGGCACCACGCTCGTTCGCCACGATCACCAGCAGCTTGGAACGCGTCGTTGACAGGTCGATCCGTGAGAGCACCTCGGCCGTATCCGCCAGTTGGGGAATGGCCTTGGGGCTCACGAAGCTGCCGATGTCGATCGTGTCGAAGCCCACCCGTAGTACTTCATTGAGGTAGCGCACCTTCACATCCGTCGGGATGAAGGTGTGGATGCCTTGCATGGCATCGCGCGGGCATTCGATGAGTTTCAGCCCTTCCATCGCACATACGCTTTGTTGATCCGGTCCAGCAGCGCCGGACCCTCGTAGACCAGTCCGGTATAGACCTGCACAAGATCGGCACCGGCGTCGAGTTTCTCCATGGCCGCCTTGGCGCTATCGATGCCGCCGACGCCGATGAGCACAAAGGGCTGCGGTAGACCAGCACGCAGGTAGCGCAACACCGTCGTGCTCCGCTCGCGCACGGGGGCGCCGCTCAGTCCCCCGGCACCGATCGTTTCCAGCTCGGCCCGTGTGGCTTTCAACCCGCTGCGTTCGATGGTGGTGTTCGTGGCGACGACGCCTTGGATGCCGCTCTCCTTCACCACGGCGATCACGTCATCCAGCTGTTCGTTCGTCAGGTCCGGCGCGACTTTCAACAGGATCGGCTTGCGGCCCATGCGTTCGTTCAGCGCATTCAAGCTGGAGAGGATGGCGAGCAGCGGCCCCTTCTCTTGCAACGCGCGAAGCCCCGGCGTGTTGGGCGAGCTCACGTTCACCACGAAGTAGTCCACCACCGGATGCAGCGCCTCGAAGCACTTGATGTAGTCCTCCACCGCCTGCTCGTTCGGTGTCGCCTTGTTCTTGCCGATGTTGCCGCCGACAATGACCTTGGGCACGCGCTTCTTCAACCGCGTGGCGGCGGCGACCGCGCCTTCATTGTTGAAGCCCATGCGGTTGATCAGCGCGCGGTCCCGCTTCAATCGGAAGAGCCGCGGCCGATCGTTCCCTGCTTGCGGCAAAGGCGTCACGGTGCCGATCTCCACATGTCCGAATCCGATGCGGGCCAGGGCGTCGACATGTCGGGCGTCCTTGTCCATACCAGCGGCAAGCCCGACAGGACCGGGGAAACGGAGGCCCATCACATCAACAGCGGCGTTCTTGGGCGGACGCTTTCCCCCCACGAGGACGAGTGCTCCGGGAATGTTCTTCGCAACCTCCAACATCACGAAGGTGATCCTGTGCGCGCGTTCCGGAGAGAGCAGGAACAACAACGGTCTGATAAGGGCGTACATGGGCGGCGCGAATGTACCCGCCGCGAGAGCGCCTCAGAAGTAGCTCGCCACACCGAACTGGACCCCGCCGGTGATGCTGGGTGCATTACCCAGCAGATCGCGTTCGCGCATGTGGCGGTAGTTGAGCCTGATCACCGTTTGCGGGCTCGGCCTGAAGCTGATCGCCGGCACGATCGCCCACACCTCATCACCGATGCTCGTTCCGGTTTCGCGGAACGTGCCCACGTTGCGATCGACGTGTTCCAAGCGCATCGCAGCGTTCAGCACCGCCTTGTCAAAGCCGAGCATGGTACCGCGCGCGATGGGCTGCACGATGTCCAAATACCCACCCTGCTGGCGGGATCCGTACTGCTGCGTGAATGTTGCCGGCACATCGATCAGCACCCAGGCCCATTCGCCGGTGAACCTTGTTCGCGTTGGTCTGATCTCCGTGCTCAGGTCGATGGCGAACACGTCCACCCGCCGGCGCTTGTCCAGCGTGAGCCCATCATCCTGGAACTTGTTGTACACGCCGCCCATGGTGCTCAGGCCGATCTCACCGAAAAGGCGGTGCTTCATCGCGACTTTCGCCGTGAGCAGGGGAACACCGTTGGAACTTTCGCTGAAGCGTTCCGGGTTCTCTTTCGTGGCCGGCAGGAAGGTGCGGTCTTCGCCGTTGTTGATGATGGTCTCGTCGAAGCCGTTCGTCAGATAGGCCTCGTAACCGAATGTCCACGGCCCATCCGTGTGTTTGCCGAAAGCACCGAACCCCACATTGCTCCAGGTAGCGGGCAACATGCTCACCGAGGCGGTTGGTCGGTCGTTGAACTCCCACTTCGGGCCATCATGGTTCTGGTTGAACGCACCGATGGGATTCATGATGATCCCTCCACGCAGGTTCAACAAGGGATGCAACTCCAGGTCGAGCGCGGCGAATTCGATGGCGATCTCGCGACCGCCCTGTTCCAGTTCCACTTCACTCAGGAACTTGATCCGCCGATCGATGGACGAGGCCACGAACAGGGTCATGCGCTGCAAGGAGAAGGACATGCCTTCGCTCACGCCATCGGTTCCGAGGTGTTCCGCTTTCGCCTCCACGTAGCCTCCGATGCTCACCGGCACCTTGTCGAAAGTCAGGAACGGCCGGTTGTAGATGGCGTCCATGTTCATCACCTGCTTGCTCGAAGTATCCGGCGCACCTGCCGGGACGAACAGGGACGAGTCGATCTGCGCCGCAGCTAGACCCGCGCAGAGGCCGAGTGCGATGGAGATCCCGCACCTCATGCCTTCAATGAAATGAACACGCGTCCATCACGTTCCACGGTCGGAAAAACGCGCAACGGCGAACTGGCGGGACCTTCAAGTACGGCACCATGGCTGTCGAAAGCGCTGCCATGCACGGAACAGTCCAGCCGATCGCCACTCACGCGCAGTTCCGCACCCTTGTGGGTGCAGCGCATGAGCACGGAGCGGTATCCACCGGCCCCATCGCGGAACACGGCGATCGGCTGTTTGAGCTGCGCATGCGTTGCCACAACGTACTTCTTCATGCCGCCGTCCTCTTTGGTGAACGAGCCGGCAGGCAGAACAAGGTCCTCTCCTTCAACCGCACCCACGACGGGTTGGAGACCTGAGCAAGAAGTCAGCAGACCTGGCACGGCGAGTACACCTATGCACGTCAGGCAGCCTTGCTGGAGGAAGAAGCGGCGGTCCATTTCAGGTCGCCGAAGCCGGGCGGGGGCGTTGTGGGGTCGATGCTTTGCGAAGGCGCATGGTCAGAGGCTTTGGAGGAAGGTCATCAGGTCCTCTTGTTCGCCGGGACCGAGTGCGTTGAATGCGTCGCGGGCACCCGAGCCTTCACCGCCATGCATACCGATGGCCTCCTGGATGCTGTGCGCCCGGCCGTCATGCATGAGGAAGTAGCTGCCGCCCTGGCTGTGCGGGAAAAGGCCCAGACCCCAGAGGGCCGGCGTGCGCCATTCCGCCGTCAGCGCACTCCCTTCGGTATAGCCATCGTCGAGGCCCGCGCCCATGTCATGCAAGAGCAGATCGGTGTAAGGTCTGAAGGTCCTGTACGCCAAAGCGGGGATCGGACTCTCCCCAGTGATGAACTCGGAGCGATGGCATTTTCCACAGCCGATGGATGCGAAGACCGCCGCGCCCGCTTGCACGTCCTCGTCGTCCGCATCGCGCTGGACCGGCGCTTTCAACGTGCGCAGGTAGAACACCACGTCATGAACCGTGCTCGTGGTCACCTCCGGATCCTGTTCCTCGCGCGTATATGGATCGATCGGCTCAAAGAGGCTGACCACCCCGATATCCTGATTGTAGGCCTGCGCGGTCTGTTGCAACAGGTCGTACGCCCCTGCCTTACGTCCGAAACGACCGATGTACCGTTCTCCCGATGCGATGGCCTCGGGCCGGAGCGTGCTGTACGCCTTGCGATGGATCCAGTTCGGACGACCGCTGATGCCATCACCGTCAGTGTCGCTCTCGTCAGCCCAAGCGAGGATCCCCGCATCGCTCACGGCATCCAGATACCCCAGCCCCGTGTTCAAAGGTGGAAGGAACTTCGCCGAGGGTGCTCCGGGCGGGATCGTCTCGGGCGCAACGCCGGGCACGGCACGGTCCTGCAATTGCGGCCCGCCTTGGTCGAGGTATTGGTTGCCGCTCTCGTCCCATTGCCCGAAACGCGTGAGCGTGGTGAACGGATGGCCTGGCCCGTCGCCAGCGTGACAACTCCCGCACCGTGTGGCGACGAACACCGGCCCCAGCCCGTTCCCGGCATGGAAGACCTGGTCATTGAATGCCGCATCCCCGCGCAGGAAACGCGCCGACTCCTCGTTCGTCAGACCTTCCAACGGACCATCCAGCAATTCGTCGTCCGCCGGGGCTGCGGGCTCGAGCTTCTCGCAACCGATGGCTAACAATGCGACCAGGATGAACGAGGGCCTTCTCATGCGGGGCGAAAGTAATTCAATTATTAGGCACACCTAATCTATTTTCTCCATTCGCCACTGAAACAGCTGGAGTCGGGTCAAGGCACAAGCGCCGGCACTCCACCTTGTTCGGCGACATCCGTTGCATGCCTTGCGGAATGACACCGTGGGAGCGCTGATGCCCATCGGGATGGCCGGGATCGGAACTTGGCTAGATTTCGAGCGGAATCAGGATGCACAACAGGTCGGATCAAGCCCGGGATCAACAGGCGGACAAAGGAGCCATGTGCCCGGCTGCAACAGCATCCGACGTAGGTGCCGTTGTGGAACTTTTGACGGTGCGGAACGTTGTACGCGCCTCATGGGCTTTGGCAGGGTTCCGGCCGTGGCTCCAGTTCACAACGGATAGCACGAACGAATGGCCAAAGGCCGGGAAACCCAGCCTTCAAAATCGGATGTTCAATGGATAACAGGATCGTCAAGAAGATCTTCGGGGAGAAGGTCTCAGTGGGTACGCGCTGTGTGGAGACCCGCTTGAAATGGCTGGAAGCCGCATTGCTCAAGGTCCCGAAGGGAAGCCGGATACTTGATGCGGGTGCGGGCGAACTGGACCAGAAGAAGTTCTGCGGCCATCTGGATTATGTGTCCCAGGACTTCGGCCAGTATGACGGGGGTGGTGACGGCAAGGGCTACCAGACAACGAACTGGGACAACTCGAAGCTGGATATCGTGTGCGATATCGTGGACATACCGGAACCTGACGCATCCTTCGATGCGATCATGTGCATCGAGGTATTCGAACACCTGCCCAACCCCGTCGCCGCGATCAAGGAGTTCTCGCGGTTGCTGAAGACCGATGGTACGCTGATCATCACCGCACCGTTCTGGAGCCTCACCCATTTCGCACCCTATCACTTCTGCACGGGCTTCAATCACTATTTCTACGAAAGGAATCTGGTCGATCATGGTTTTGAGATCGTCGAGATAACGCCGAACGGGAACTATTTCGAGTTCATCGCGCAGGAGTTGCTCCGTATCTCGCAGATCGCCAACGACTACACCGACAGCAGCATATCCGCTACTGACAAAGCGGCCATTCTGAAGCTCCTGTTGAAGCTGGGGGAACTGTCCAAGAAGGACAAAGGATCCCACGAGGTCTTGTGCTTCGGATACCACGTCTTCGCCCGGAGAACGGCCAAGCGGTAGGATCCTCCAGCGCGGTCCAGTCCACGATCGGAGCGGTCCCTGCGCCATGCTTTGCCGGACCGGTCAGGCTCAGGCGTCTGTTCACCCGCCGGTAGGCCCGATGAGTTGAGGCTCAGCCGGTGCCATAGCCGGCAGGCCCACCACACCTGATGTCCGTTGCACTCCGGAAAGCGTATGTCGCTCTCCTGGTGGTCGGCCGGCATCAGGGAGATCCATGGCGCTGACGCCAGCAAGAATTAGGCACGCCTAAAATAAAAGCGGATATTCGCACGCCATGTCGCGCCTGAGCCGTAGCGAAGAGGACCATGTGAAAGCGGTGTACGCCCTGCTCCAACGAGGGGACAGCGCGTTCACGAAGGACATCGCCGAGCGCTTGGGCACCAAAGCGAGCAGTGTAACGGACATGCTGAAGAAGCTGTCCGAGAAAGGCCAACTGAAGCACGAGCCCTACTATGGCGTGAAACTCACGGCCAAGGGACAGGCGTTGGCATTGCAACTCGTACGGCGGCACCGTCTCTGGGAGACTTTCCTCGTGGAGCGGCTCGGATTCGGCTGGGACGAGGTGCATGAGGTGGCCGAGCAGATGGAGCATGTGGCGAGCGACAAGCTCACCGACAAGCTGGACGAGTACCTGGGCCATCCGCACTTCGACCCGCATGGTGATCCGATCCCGGACAAGCACGGCAAACTCCGCACCCGCAAGACCAGGCGACTGGACACCTGCAAGCCCGGGGACACCGTACGCATCGCCGCCGTGAGCGAGACCACGGACGGGCTGCTGCGCTTGCTCGATGCGAAGGGCCTGCGTATCGGCGCGCAATTGTCCGTGCAGGAGGTGCATGCCTTCGATGGCAGCATGGACATCAAGCCCAAGAGCGGCGCGGCGTTCAGTTTGAGCAAGGACGTCAGCCATCACTTGCAGGTGGAGAGCGCATGAACACCAGTGGCACCGATCGACGCTCCTTGAGCGAGGTGCATGGCACAGTTCTGTTGCCCGCCGCGAAAGGATGGCGGCGCATGCTCGCCTTCATCGGCCCGGCCTATCTGGTGAGCGTGGGGTACATGGACCCGGGCAACTGGGCCACGGACATCGAGGGCGGCTCGCGCTTCGGTTACCAGCTGATCTGGGTGCTGGTGATGAGCAACCTGATGGCGTTGCTCCTGCAGAGCCTCTGCGCGCGTCTCGGCATCGTGCGCGGGCTCGACCTGGCGCAGGCCAGCCGGCACACTTATCCGCCTTGGGTGAACATCCCCTTGTACGTGCTCGCCGAGATCGCGATCGCGGCTTGCGACCTGGCGGAAGTGATCGGCATGGCCATCGGGCTCAACCTCCTGTTCGACCTGCCGCTGCTGTACGGCGTCCTCATCACCGCGGCCGACGCCCTCGTCATCCTCTTCCTGATGAACCGGGGCATGCGGGTACTGGAGGTCCTCATCATCTCCATCGTCGGCATCATCGGCATGGCCTTCCTGGCCGAGATGTTCATCGTGGAACCGGATGCCGGGGAACTCATGCGCGGCTTCATGCCGTCCGTACTGGAAGGCAAGGCGCTCTACATCGCCATCGGCATCATCGGAGCGACGGTGATGCCCCACAACCTCTATCTCCATTCATCGCTGGTCCAGACACGTAAGCACGGTCGCGACGGCAAGGGCATACGCGAGGCGCTGCGCTTCAACTTCCTGGACACGGCGGTCGCGCTGAACCTCGCGTTCTTCGTGAACTGCGCGATACTGGTGCTGGCCGCCGCCGCCTTCCACCGCAACGGCATGAACGAGGTGGCCGACATACGCGATGCGCACACGTTGCTGAAAGGCCTGTTCGGCGACCTCGCTCCCATGCTTTTCGCCATCGCGCTCATAGGTAGCGGGCAGAGCAGCACGATCACCGGCACATTGGCGGGGCAGATCGTGATGGAGGGCTACCTCGATCTGCGCATACGGCCCTGGCTGCGGCGTTTGATCACGCGGCTCATCGCGATCGTACCGGCGCTGGTGTGCATTCTTTGGTTCGGCGAGGAACAGCTGGGCGACCTGCTCGTCCTGAGCCAGGTGGTGCTCAGCCTGCAGCTCGGCTTCGCGGTGATCCCGCTCATCCACTTCACGAGCGACAAGCAGCGGATGGGCGAGCATGTGATCAAGCCGTGGGTGCGGGTGCTGGCGTGGATCAGCGCGGTCATCATCGTGGTGCTCAACGCGCGACTGGTCGTGCAGAAGATCCAGGAGTGGCTGGCAGTGCTCGGCCCGGACGGCATTTGGATCTGGCTCACTGTGGTGCCCATCGTCGTAGCGGCGTTCTGCCTTCTGCTGTATGTCGCGTTCAAGCCCTTCATCAAGCGCGACCGACCGGCGAAAGAGCATCTGCACGACAAGGTGCCCGAACTACGGCCGCCCTCCGTGCATCGCTACACGCGCATCTGCGTCGCGGTGGACTTCAGCGGTGTCGATCAGCGCAGCATCGACGCGGCCGTCGCGCAAGGCGGGCCTGAGGCCGAGTACATGCTCATCCACATCACCGAATCAGCCGCGGCCCGGTACGCGGGCGAATTGAGCACGGACCATGAAACGCAGCGTGACGCTGAGAACCTGAAGCGCTATGTCGACCGACTGAAAGAACTCGGCTACCGAGCATGGAGCCGGACCGGACACGGGCATCCGGTGCGAGCGATCAGCGCCATCGTGAACACGAGCGAATGCGACCTGCTGGTAATGGGCGGGCACGGGCATCGCGGGATCAAGGACCTGGTATTCGGCGCCACGGTGGATGCGGTGCGGCATCGGGTGAAGGTGCCGGTGCTGATCGTCAGGTAGGTCAGCCGGAGAGCGGCGCACGCCGGCGGACCGTCAGTCCACCACCCCGAGCACCTCGTCCTCCTTCTTGTACGGAACATAGAAGTGCTCCGCGCGCGTCACTTGGCCGCGCGTGTCATAATCGACGCGCACACCGATGAGCTTTCCGTGCGGATCGAGCCGGGCGATCTGTTTGATCGGGCTCCTCAACTCCTCATCGTCGAAGTGCCATGAACCGGGCCGGATGCGCTGCGCGAATACCGGATGTCCCATGTACCGCACGAACGAAGGGTGATAGCTCAACTGCAGATGGTCCTGTTCCTTGGATGAGAATCCAAACAGATCCACCATGCGATCATCGCTGTACACCACATGCATGGAGTCATAGCTGGCCGTCAATTCCAGGTGATCATAGGCGGCAATGCTCGCGTAGAGCTCAGCTCCGAAGTGCATGTATCCGAGTTCGAAGACCCCTTCGCGGCTGAGCGTGGCCTGTTCGCTCACGGGCTGATGCAAGTAGTCCTTATAGTACACCCACTCCCCTTCCTTCCGGTACTCGACCAACGTATGCGAACCGGGGATCTGCTGTTCCTGGGCGCCAATGTCGAAGCGCGGGACCATGACCCCGTTCTCCGGTCGTGGCGCACCATCGCGGGCGGTGATGGCGTAGGTGTTGAGCGCAGTGAGTTCGATGTTCTGGAACCATAACAGACCTTCAGGGTTGTAGATGCGTTCCTTCCCGGCGGCTATCAGTGCGCCTTCCACGGTGAAGATGTCGGTATGGACCGTAGCGGAGTCGACCGGGGTGCGCACCCAGCGTAAGGCCTTCTCGTGATCGATGTTGGTCTTGTTGACCGCTTGGCCGTTCATGAACAGGATGGTCTCGATCATCTTGCCCTCACGGTCATAGCGCGTGCGGATGCCGTTCAGCTTGTCATCACGCCAGTGCTCCGTGCGGCAGAGCTTGTCAGTGCCTTTGTAGTACTCCTTCCAACGGCCGGAGCGCTTGCCATGCTCGAAGTAGCCTTGGATCCACGGGAGCGTGGCCGAATAATTCTGGACCCAGGTCCCATGCAGGTCACCTTTCGACCCCTCACCAGAGCACCAGACCTTGTCTTTGTCCACACCCTCGAAGTAGCGCACCACCTGCTCGGGCTTCTGCGGCACTTCGTACTTGTCCGGCAGCAGGAAGGCGTCCTGGATGTAGAAGTCGTAGGCGCCTTGGATCAGCTTAAGTTCATCCAGACCAAAGCCAGAAGCGGCCTGCCAAACTGCGAGCCCTGGATCCTCGATCTCCCTCACCCATGCATAGTTGTTGGCGGCGGCGATGCGCTGGGCCATGGCCTCGTTGCCCGTATGCCGCATCAGGTACGCCACGGCGCAGTGGGTGTCGTGCTCATCGATGAACACGGGGATTCGCTCATGCCGATCGTAGTTGATGGGAAAACGGCCTTGAC